>CAZVDE010000034.1:0-17015 GCA_964626065.1 uncultured Clostridiaceae bacterium
TTCCTTAGTGCTCCGGAATAATGAGCCAGCAAATTAGATAGGCTAGTAGGCCGGTTCCGTACACCAGGACTGCAATGGCCCAAATTAGGCGGATAATGGTGGGATCGATATTGAAATATTCTGCAAACCCGCCGCACACTCCGCCAATCTTTCTGTTTCGGGAGCGATAAATTCTTCTGGCCACGTTTACCCCCCTAATAGATATCAGTGTTCACCAAGTTGCTGGGACGCTTTTTCTCTAGAACTGCTAATACATCGGCCGCTACCATGTCCACCATGCGCGAGCGGGTTTCAAGGCCTGCGCTGGCAATGTGGGGGGTAAGCACCACATTGGGCAGTTCGGCCAGTCCCGGCTGTAGGGCCGGCTCATGCTCAAATACGTCTAACCCCGCTGCGTAGACGGTTCCTTCCCGAAGCGCTTTCACTAAGGCCGCTTCCTCAATTACAGGGCCGCGGGCGGTATTGATCAAAACCGCGGTGCGCTTCATCATTTTCAGCTCCCCCTCTCTGATCAGGTATTTTGTCTGCGGGGTCAGGGGGCAGTGCAGCGAGATAAAATCGGAGTGCTGCAGCAGTGTGTTCAGATCAACATATTCCAGACCGTATTCTTGCTCCACTTCCGCCCTGAGCCTGGTGCGGTTGTGGTAGAGCAGTTTCATGTTAAAGCCCACAGCTCTGCGGGCGACGGCTTGCCCGATACGGCCCGCCCCAATAATTCCCAGTGTTTTTCCGTACACTTCTACGCCCAGGAGAAGTTCAGGCGCCCAGCCTGTGAAGTGGCCGGCGCGAGTGAGCGAGTCCCCTTCCACAACGCGCCGGGCGGCGCTCATGAGTAGGGCCCAGGCCAAATCGGCCGTTGCTTCTGTCAGGACATCCGGTGTATTGACGACCGCGATCTTTCTGGCGCTGGCTGCCTGTAGATCGATATTATTGAAACCGACCGCGTAATTGGCGATTACTTTCAAGTTGCGGCCCGCCTCGATCACTTCCACATCAACGGGGTCGGACAGCATGCTGATTAAGGCATCCCTACCATTAACCTCCCGCAGCAGTTCCTCTTTGCTGATATTGCGGTCGTGAGGGTATACCGTCACTCGAGCTGCCTTGCGCAGCCTATCCAAACCGCTGCCCGGTAATTTTCTCGTTACAAATACGTTGAACATCTTGTTCACATCCTTTCGATACCGTTATTCTCCCTCGGCACGGCAGATCCTTTTTGTGGTGCAAATGGTTGGAGCGGGCAGGGTTTTTTTTGCCTGCGTTGAAATAGACGGTAGCGGAAAAGGGGGGGCTCACGTGGCGGAGGTCTTTGTCTTGGCCAACCAAAAGGGCGGGGTGGGAAAAACAACGTCCACCTACAATTTGGGAGTGGCCTTAGCCGATATTGGCCAGAAAGTTCTGCTCCTTGATTTAGATCCCCAAGGCGGCTTGACTTTTTGCGCCGGGTTTGAGCCGGAAGAATTGGAAAAGACGATTTATCATTGTTTAGTGAGGGATCAATCCCCTTGGGAAATACTAATCTCAAATGACTATGGAATTGATCTGCTTCCGGCCAATATTGATCTTTCCCTTGCCGAATTCCAACTCATCAATGCCCCCGCCAGGGAACGCCGCATCACGCGCATTATCAATAAGATGCGGGATCATTACGATTATATTCTTATTGACAGCCAGCCATCCCTGGGTTTGCTGACGCTCAATGCCCTCGCCGCCGCGGATTATGTTATTATTCCCGTTTCCTGTGAGTTTTTAAGCCTGCGGGGCACGCGGGCTCTTTTGAGGCTCATCGCTAAAGTTAGGGGGCAGCTAAACAGCAAATTGCAGATCGCGGGGCTCTTGCCTACACTTTTTGATAACCGCACCAGGCACGGCCGGGAAATTCTGGCCTGTCTTGATCAAGAATTTCCCGATCTGCATCTGTTCCCGCACACAGTACCCCGCAGCATTCGCTTTGCGGAGAGTGCGGCGCAGCGTGTACCCATTTTTGACATGAGAATCCAGGTGCCGGGGGCATTGGCTTATCGAGAACTGGCCCGGGATTTAGTGAAGAATAAATAGAATCAGATGTCTAGGAGGCAAATATTGAATGGACACAGTCAGAGTACGTTTCGCACCGAGCCCTACCGGGGATCTGCACGTGGGAGGGGCCCGCACAGCCCTATTTAACTGGCTTTTTGCCCGCCATCACGGGGGTGTTTATGTGCTGCGCATTGAGGATACCGATCTGGCCCGCTCCACGCCGCAGGCCACACAGGTTATTTTGGATGCCCTGCAGTACTTAGGCCTGGATTGGGATGAAGGCCCGGGCCGGGACGGTGATTACGGTCCTTATTACCAAAGTGAGCGTTTGGCTTTGTATAAAAAGTACGCGGAACGTTTAATGGATCTGGGGCGGGCGTATGAGTGTTACTGCACAACGGAAGAATTGGAACAGAAAAGAGAAAAACAGATTAAGGCAGGCGAGGGTACACGTTATGATGGGCGCTGCCGAACGCTGACAGAAGAAGAAAAACAGGCTTTCCGGGCCGCGGGCCGTATTCCTGTGATCCGTTTCAGGGCCGAGATGGAAGGCGAAACGACAGTTGAGGACATTATTCGGGGCAGCGTGCGTTTTATGAATACGGAAGTGGATGACTTCATTATTTTCAAATCTGATGGTACGCCTACTTATAATTTTGCGGTGGTGGTAGATGATGCCCTGATGCAAATCACCCACGTCATTCGGGCAGAGGAGCATCTGTCCAATACCCCCAAACAGCTGCAAATTTATGAAGCTTTGGGGTTTGCGGTGCCGCACTTTGCCCACATACCCCTGATCTTGGGTTCAGATAAATCTAAACTCAGTAAGCGGCACGGGGCCACTTCGGTATTGCAGTTCAAAGAGGAAGGTTATCTTGCGGAGGCAATGGTAAACTACTTGGCCTTGCTGGGTTGGGGCTACGATGATTCCCAGACCATGTTTTCGGTTAAAGAACTGATCGCTAAATTCAGCTTAGATCGGGTTTCAAAAAATCCGGGGGTTTTTGACCTGGCTAAACTGGAGTGGATGAACGGCGTTTATATCCGGGAACTTGCGCCTGAAGTATTTTGCGAGCAGGCGCTCCCCTATTGGCAGGAGGCGGGTTTTTTGCCGCAAGAAATAAGTGCAGAGCAAAGGGATTACTGCTTAAAAGTATCGGCCGAGCTGCAGAGCCGGGTTAGGCTAATGGGCGATGTGGTGGAAATGGGACGCTACTTTTTTGTGGAAGATTATGAGTATAATCAAGAGGCAGTGGAGAAAATCCTCGCCAAACCCAAGGCAGATGAGATGCTGGCCTATTTGGAGCAGGCCCTGCACGACCTACCCTTGCTTGATGAAGAGCATGTAAAGCCCGTCTTTAGGGAAGGGATGAAAAAATACGAGGTCAAAATGGGGGGTTTAATACAGCCCTTAAGGGTTGCCCTAACAGGCACCAATGTAAGCCCCGGCATCTACGAGGTCTTGGAGTTGTTAGGCTCGCGCCGTGTCGCGCAGCGCATCGGGCGTACCAGGGAAATGCTGAAAGCGAAGGAGATGGTCTAGTGCAGGCTAAAGTGCGGTGGAATAGAAAGTTGGGTTTCATAGGAACATCGGGCACCAATCATATCGTCCCTATGGATGTGGCCGAGGAGTCAGGCGGCGATGGCGCGGCGGCGAGCCCCATGGAACTGGTGCTCTTGGGTTTAGCCGGCTGCTCCGGTGTTGATGTGGCCCTGATCACTAAAAAGAAAAGGCTGAATGTGCATGATTTTGAGATTCTGGTTGCCGCCGAACGAGCGGCCGATCACCCCAGGGTGTTTACGGCGATTGACTTAACTTTTGTCTTTACAGGCGAGGATTTAAAGCCCAAACCGTTGGAGGATGCGGTACGGCTCTCGGTGGAAAGGTACTGTTCAGTGGCGGGAATGCTCAATAAAACGGCTGAGATCAAATGGCGCGTAGAAATCAAATAGCTGCCTTGTATTTTGATGGCGGATGTGGTATATTTGTCTGCGGTGCCGCGAAGGGGTATGCTTGTGAAAATCTACACTAAAGCAGGTGATGGCGGGTACACCGAGCTTGGTACCGGGGGCCCCGTTCATAAAAGTGATGTGCGAGTGCAAGCCTATGGAACGATTGACGAGCTTTCCAGCTTTATCGGCTTGGCCTTGAGCCATCTTCCCGAACAGGATGGGTTGGTAGAGGAACTGCTTTGGGTGCAGCGCATCTTGTTTCAAGTGGCTTCGCTCCTTGCCTTTCCGGGCCAAGAGGCGCCCGGAGCAGCGAGCGGAGTGGACGAGCGGGCGGTGGCTTGCTTGGAGAGTGCCATTGACCGCCTTGAAGGCGAACTGCCGCCCTTAACGGCATTTATCCTGCCCGGGGGCACAAAGGGGGCTGCATTTTTGCATTGCGCCCGGGCCATCTGCCGCAGGGCGGAAAGGCAGTGCGCGGCAATCGATTTCATGGAATACCCCCTCGGGGGGTTCATCATACCTTTTGTCAACCGCCTCAGCGACTATTTGTTCTGCGCGGCCCGCCGGGTAAACATGAATGCCGGCCGCAAGGAGGCCCTGGCGAATTAGGACAGCAGTATATTTTTCTTGTATTTTTGGCGCAGATGTGGTATATTAAATGGCAGCAATGGGGGATCGTCTAATGGCAGGACGGATGACTCTGACTCATCTAGTCTAGGTTCGAATCCTAGTCCCCCAGCCATATGTATCAGCCTACCTCATCGATGCCGATGAGGTTTTTTATTATACGGGCAGAGGAGTGTGTTTGTGCGCACAGGTATAGGCATCGCAGTTGGGATTTTCGGAGGGTTAGGTTTGTTCCTGCTGGGTACTCAGTTACTCTCGGAAGGTTTGCGAAAAGCAGCAGGGGATCGCATGCGCCGTCTTTTGGAATTATTCACCTCGCGGCCCATAACAGCTGTCTTAACTGGCGCGGGGGTAACGGGCATATTGCAGTCCAGTACCACGGTGACGGTGATGATTGTAGGATTCGTTAATTCCGGTCTCATGACCCTTACCCAAGCGGTGGGGACAATCATGGGGGCCAACATTGGTACCACTATCACGGCCCAGATCGTTTCTTTTGATATTTATGCTTTTGCCCTTCCCTTAATCGGGGTGGGGGCCATTCTTCACTATTTTTCGCGTAAGAAGTCCCGCAATATTGGCCTTGGTTTGCTCGGCTTCGGGCTATTGTTGTTAGGCTTATCTACAATGAGTAATTCCATTAAGCCAGTTAGTGAATATGAACCGTTTTTACGTCTCTTGGCAACGCTGGGCACACGGCCCATTTTAGGCATCGTGGTGGGTGCTCTATTTACTGTCCTAGTCCATAGCTCGAGTGCCATGACCGGTTTAGTCATCGCTTTTTCGTGGCAAGGGCTAATTGATTTGCCGGCCGGGTTAGCCTTAATTGTCGGTGCTAATCTGGGCACTTGTATTACCGTTGTCATAACCTCTCTTGGTTCCGCGCTTGCTGCCAGGCGGGCTGCCCTCAGCCATGTTTTGTTTAACCTTTTTGGCGTCCTCCTCTTCATAATTTTCCGCAAACCATTTGCTGCACTCGTTTCCTTGACAGGCCATACCATCTCCCGCCAAATTGCCAATGCCCACACCTTTTTCAACATGGCCACAACCTTGATTTTGTTTCCCCTTCTACCTTATTTCGTCAAGATCGTGACATCCCTTGTACCCGGGGAAGATGTGGTCATTGAACTAAAACCGAAATATTTAGATAACCGCATGATTCATACGCCCGCAGCTTTAATCAGCGCCCAAAAAGAGGCAGTGCGCATGGGCGAATTAGCGCTGGTCATGGTGCAGGACGGAACGGAGGTCTTTGCCCGGGGCGATGCGCAGCGCATGAATGAAATTCGCCAGCGAGAAGAAGTAGTAAACGTTTTGGAAAAAGCGATCACCGCCTACCTCGCCCGCGCCAACCAGTACCCCCTAGGCGAAGGACAAGCTAGATTTTTGACTAATCTAATGCACATTGTCAATGATATTGAGCGGATCGGCGATCATGCGGTCAACATTGCCGAATTGGGCTTGGCCCGCATCGACGGCAGCTTGGAGCTGAGCGCGGCCGCGGCGGAAGACTTGCAGGATATGGTTACGGTCGTTTCCCGCATTTACCGCGACTCACTGAGGGCTTTAGGCGACCACGACGCAGAGCTTGCCAAGCGCCTGATCGCGGACGATGACTTGGTGGATGATCTGGAAAAGAAATATCGCGTCAATCATATCAAACGGCTCAACGAAGGGCTGTGCTGCCCCGAAATCGGCGTCCTCTTTTTGGATGTGGTGAGCAATTTGGAGCGCGTCGGAGACCATGCCAATAATATCGCGGAAGCGGTTGCGGATATCGCGTTTAACCACTGAGTTTACTTGCCACCCGGCCGGCAGCCCTCAAAAATACCCCAGCGGGGCCGAAAGATTGTAAGGCATCAAGTGAGGAGGGTTTGTATGGGTTCGTCAGATGAAACACGTTTATTTTCGGCGTTGGAGAAGGAAACTATAAATAAAAGGGCGATTCTGCTCAAGATTTGGACAGCCCTGGAAGAAAAGGGGTATCGCCCCCTAGATCAAATCGTGGGTTACCTTGTTTCGGGCGATCCTTCATACATTACGGCCCACGGAGATGCAAGGCTGTTAATTCAGAGCGTGGAACGCAACGACTTATTGGAAGAAATGGTAGCCGCTTATTTTAGAGGTTCCGTGTAGGTGCGGGGGGGATCAGTTTGTCTCGATTGGTGATAGAAGGCGGTAAGCCGCTGCAGGGTTCGTTGGAAATCAGCGGGGCCAAAAACAGCGCCCTGGCCATTATTGTTGCCGCTGCTTTGGCAGCGGAAGGGGAATCGATCTTGGAGAACATTCCTCGGGGCAGTGACATTACGACCGTTTGTGAAATTCTGCAGGAATTGGGGGCGGAGGCTTCTTTTGATCAAAGCCATCGTTTACATATTAATGGGCAGGGGTTACATAAATCCCGGGCCTCATATGACTTGGTGCGTAAAATGCGGGCTTCCTTTTACAGTGCGGGCCTGCTGTTGGCCCGTTTGGGCCGGGCAGAAGTACCTCTGCCCGGGGGCTGCGCGATAGGTTCGCGGCCGGTGGATTTTCACATTAAAGGGTTCTCACAGATGGGCGCCGAGGTAGTTATTGAACACGGTTACATGAAGGCCCGGGCGGAGCGGCTGCGCGGCACCCAGATCTATGTCAACAGAGCCAGTGTGGGCACGACGATCAACTTGATGATCGCTGCCTCTCTGGCTGAGGGCACCACCGTTTTGGAAAATGCGGCGAAGGAGCCGGAGGTTGTGGATTTGGCAATTTTTCTAAACGGTATGGGAGCGAGAATTCGCGGCGCCGGCACGGAAGTAATCCGCATCGAAGGAGTACAAAGCCTGCGGGGCATCGAGTACTCCATTATTCCCGATCGCATTGAGGCTGGGACGTTCATGTTCGCCGCCGCCATTACGGGAGGCGAAGTGCTTTTACGGAGCGTCGTGGCGGAGCACCTGCGCGTACCCATCGTTAAACTGGAAGAAGCGGGTGTGGTTGTATCCAGAGGCAGCAATGATTTGCTGATTAAAGCCCCTGCGCGCCTGCAGCCGGTGGACGTGGAGACTATGCCTTACCCAGGTTTTCCCACCGATCTGCAGCAGCCCCTGGTGGCTGCCATGTCCACAGCAGATGGCACCAGCGTTGTGCGGGAAACCATTTTCGATCGTTTCCGCTACATCGATGAGCTGCGCAGGATGGGCGCGGATATAAAAACGGAGCGGGGCACTGCAATTATTCGCGGTGTCAAACAGCTCACCGGGGCACCGGTGGAAATTACCGATTTACGGGCCGGGGCTGCCTTAGCCGTCGCGGCCTTGGCCGCAGAAGGGCGCACTGACCTATACGGGGTGGAAATTTTGGATCGGGGATACGAGTTTTTCGAAGACAAACTGCGCCGCTTGGGGGCAAATATCCGCCGGGAAAACGCCGGCTGAACACAAAAACGGGCCTAACGGCCCTTTTTTGTTGGCTGACAGGAATTTTCCCACCACCGCAGAAGTTAGGAATGGAAAGGAAGGGGGAGACACCCTGTCAGTCCAATTTTACGTGCACAGCGACTATTCGCTGCTGCAGTCTGCCTTATCAGTTGAACAATTGGTGAAAAGAGCCCGCGAACTAAGCATAGAAATGCTGGCCCTGACTGATTATAATACTACCGCCGGCCATTACGAACTGCAGCGGTACTGCCAAGCGGCGGGAATCAAGCCCATTTTTGGCCTGGAGCTGGATGTGGAGTATTCAGGCGGGGAGCAGGCGCCTATTGTACTTATCGCCCGGACCAACGAGGGTTATCAAAACATACTGCGCTTAGCATCGCGGCCCGTACCCGTGCCCCTGGCGGCCCTGGCGCAGTATAAAGAAGGGATTGCCATTTTGGAAGGGGGCGGGCGGGGCAGGCTGAGCCAATTGGCGCGGTCAGGCCGGACGGAGCGGGCGCTCAGCCTCGATGCCTGGTACAAAGAACACTTCGGCTCCTCTTATTACCTTCGCCGGGAGCTTGGTGAGCAGCCCGGCTTGGCCGAATACTTTCAAACCAACCGGTTTATTCTCTGCCAAGATGTGCGCTACGCGGACGCCGCCTCTTGCGAGGCTTTAGGGATTTTGGCCAAGAGCGGCCGTTTTGAGCCCATCATCCCGCCCTATCCCATGCTCAGTTGGGATCAGCTGAGGGAGAAGTTCTCGGGCCCGGAAGAAGTGATTGAGCAGACACTGAAACTTGCCAGAGATTGCCGAGCGGGCTTGGCCCGGCAGCAAATTCTGCCGCCGCACCCCGCCGGGGACGATCTGGGGCGGTTAGCCCGCGGGGGCGCGGCCGATAGGTATGGACATGTTGGTGCTGCCGTGAAAGAACGCTTGGAACAGGAATTGGCCGTCATTGAAGAGCTGGGTTTCAGCGATTACTTTTTGATTGTAGCGGACATTGTCCGTTTTGCTAAAAACGCGGGCATCGCGGTGGGTCCCGGGCGGGGCAGCGCGGCCGGCAGCCTGACAGCCTACTGCCTAGGTATTACCGATGTGGATCCGCTGCAGTGGGGACTCTTGTTTGAACGGTTCTTGAATAAAGCGCGCCGCTCCAGGCCCGATATTGATCTAGATTTTTGTTACGAAAGGCGCGGCGAGGTATTGGCTTATGTGGCCGAGCGCTTTGGCCGAGAGCATGTGGCCCAGATTGGGACTTACGGCACATTCAGCCGGCGCTCCGCAGCCCAAGAAATCAAGAGGCTGTATGGCCGGGAGCATCCCGCGGCGGCATCTCAAATCGCGGGATTAAAACGGCACCGCTCCACCCATGCCGCCGGTGTGATCGTAACGGGCCCGCCGGTGCAGAATATTAGTGCGGTTTACACCGATCGCCACATGCCCGTCACTCACTTGGACATGTACAGCCTGGAAGCGCTGGGTGTTTTGAAAATAGATCTCTTGGGCTTGCGCACACTGACGCTGCTGCAGCGGATAGAAGCGGAAATTGGCCGCAGCAGCCCCGATTTTTCCCTGGGCTCCATTCCCCTTCAGGATCGAGCCGCGTTCGAGCTGTTGGGCCGGGGGGATACTCTGGGAATTTTTCAGTTGGAAAGCGAGCTGTTCCAAGATCTGCTGCGTTCGCTGCAGCCCCGTTCTTTTGCGGATTTAGTGGCCCTGCTGGCCTTAGGCAGGCCCGGCCCGCTCAAGATGTTCCCGGCTTATCTCAAAAATCGGCAGCGGCCCGAACAGGTGGAATATGCCCATCCCGCCTTGAAGGAGATTTTAGGCGAGACGCACGGCCTTATTTTGTATCAAGAACAGCTGATGCTGATCGCCCATCGTTTGGGCGGCCTGACCTTGGGCGAAGCGGATCTATTCCGCCGAGCCCTAGGCGAGCGGGATCGGCAGGCAGTTGAGGCTTGGCATGAGAAATTTTGCTCGGGGGCGCGCCAAAACGGCATGGACGCCGGCGCAGCGGAAGAACTATATCAGATGACGGTGCGCTTCAGCGGCTATGCCTTTAATAAGGCTCACAGCGTAAGCTATGCGGTGATTACTTGGCGAATGGCTTATGTAAAAGCCAATTACCCGCTTGAGTTTTTCCTGACTCTGCTCAACGAAACCGGGCCGGGTGAGCAGCGGACCGCACTGCTTTTGGATTGCCAAAGCCTCGGTGTACGCGTTCTGCCGCCCAGTGTGTTGTATTCGCAGGCCGGCTGCACCGCAGAGGGGCGGGCCCTGCGCTTGGGTTTAACAGCGGTGCAGGGTGTAAACACCCAGATCGCGGAGCAAATTATCGCCTCAAGGCGGAGGCGTTTGTGGCCCGGCTTCTCCGTTTTTCGCCGCACGCCGCGCTTGGAAAGGGGTGCTCTACAGAATCTGATCTTAGCGGGCGCTTGCGATGGGTTGGGGCCTAGAGAAGGCCTTTTAAAAGAGATAGGCGAAGAGGTTCCGCCCGCTCTGGAACTTCTGCAAAAAGAGCGCGATCTGGTGGGTGCTTACCTCAGCCGCCATCCCGCGTCCCCTTTCCTGCCTTTGGTAGAGTATTTCAAAGAGGATCTGCAGGTCATAGTGGGCGAAGTTCTTAAGGCGGGCCGCTTAGATACCCCCACTGGGCTGGCATTATATCGGGGCGGGCAGGGGCAGCCCCGGCCGGGGGCGCGGGTGGCGCTCTTTGGCTTAATGGAGAGCGGTGTATTTCAAACAAAATGGGCTCTGCAGCTTGGCCCCACGCTTTTAGCATCACCCCGGCCCGAACAGTTGGCTGCGCTGAAGGAAATCCTGGCGGGGCAAAAGGCAGGCGAGGACGGCGGCGGGCGTTTCCCGGTTGTACTGCGCCTTGGGGAGGGTGCCTTGCACCTTTTGCCGCCTGAATTATGGGTGGGTGATGTATCAGCGATTGAAGGATCGCTCGACCGGGGCGAGCTTGTTTATACTTGGTTTGATCCGTGGAAAGAAAGAGTTTCCTAGAAGGGTTTTTTTGAACGCTGCGGAATAAGATTAGCGTATCGGAGGGGTTTGCAGTGGGCTATGAACAAGAAGGTTATATTATGGTCCGGGCTTTGGAAAACGGGGTGACTATCATCGGTTTGACGCGGGGCGTTGCAACAAAATTCCACCATACAGAAAAACTTGATCAGGGCGAAGTCCTGATTGCCCAGTTTACGGAGCACACTTCGGCGATAAAAATCAGAGGGAAAGCAAAAATCTTCACTAAGCTCGGCATGGTGGAGTCAGAATGAAGAAGGAGGGCACGGAAGAATGTGGACTGTGGTATACATAGCCTCCAATCGACCAGTTGCGGAGATGTTAAAAGAGCTTCTTGAAAAGGATGGCATCCTGTCCATGCTGCGGCCAATCGGAGCGCCCCATTTGGGTGAATCGGGCAGCGTGGAGATTTTAGTACCCGAATCAGAGGTTGATGAAGCTAATGAAATTATCGCCGCTTCATTCGGATAAAACAACGCCGCCAGGCCCCGCGGGGCTGATGCCGGGCGGCGGCGGACAAGCAGCAAGCGCAATTATAATTATTGAAAAAGGGATGGATCGATTTGACCAAAAGAGTAGGAGTTCTGACAAGCGGAGGCGATGCGCCCGGGATGAACGCGGCAGTGCGGACGGTGGTCAGGGCCACTCTGCATTATAATATGGAGCCTTGGGCCATCTACCGTGGTTTTCACGGGCTGATCAGGGGCGAAATGGAGCCAATGGGAAGCCGCTCAGTCTCGGGTATTATTCAGCGCGGCGGCACTATTTTAAAAAGTGCCCGTTCGGAAGAATTTAAAACGGAGGCCGGCCAGGCCAAAGCCCTGGAGGTGCTGGCTGAACATAAAATAGATTCACTGGTAATCATCGGCGGTGGCGGCTCCTTTGCCGGGGGGCTCAGCTTGGTTAAGGCCGGTGTGGGCGTGATCTGCATTCCGGCTACAATTGACAATGATATAGCCTGTACCGACTACTGCATCGGATTTGACACCGCTGTCAACAATGTCCTGGATGCGGTGAATAAGATTCGCGATACCGCCAGCAGCCACGACCGGGTTTATGTTGTGGAAGTAATGGGCCGCGATTCGGGTTACATCGCTTTGTATTCGGGCTTGGCGGGCGGCGCTGACGTCATTTTAATCCCCGAAGTGCCCTATGATGCGGATCAGGTCTGCGACCAGATTAGAAAGGCGAACGAGATGGGCAAGACCTATAATATTGTGGTAGTGGCCGAAGGGGTAAAACCCATTTCGGGCTCTAAAGGCCAGGGCAGCCCCTCGTTGGATATCGGCCGTTATATTGCGGAAACAACCGGATACGACACACGCATTACTATCTTGGGGCACATCCAAAGGGGTGGGGCCCCTACCGTGCGCGACAGCCTTTTGGCCAGCAGGCTTGCTTACCACGCGGTTGGGCTTATTGCCGAGGGGGAAACAAACAAGATGCTGGGTGAGATTAACCAGGTGGTGCGCCCCTTTGATTTGGCCAGCGCCTTGGCCCAGAAAAAACAGCCCAGCCTGGATTATTATCATTTGTCGAATATTCTTTCGTCGATCTAAAGAGGAGGCAGCAAATGCGCAAAACCAAGATTGTCTGTACCATTGGGCCCGCCAGCGAAAGCCCCGAAACAATTAGGGCGCTGCTGCGAGCCGGGATGGATGTGGCGCGCCTTAATTTCTCGCACGGCAGCTATGACGAACATTTGGCCAGAATAACTAACTTACGGGCCGCGGCCCGCGAGTTGGGGACCAACTTAGCCCTATTATTGGATATTCAGGGCCCGAAAATCCGCATCGGCCGCTTGCAGAAGGAGCCCATCGAACTCATTCCGGGCCAGGAATATACGCTGACGGTGGAGCCTTATCTGGGTGATGAAAAAAAGGCCCACGTGGATTATGCCCATTTAAATCGCGATCTGCGCCCCGGTTCTATTATTTATATCGATGATGGCCTGCTTGAGCTGAAAGTTGTGGAAATTAAGGGCCCCGATGTGGCCTGCCAGGTCATAGTGGGCGGCGAACTAAGTTCGCGCAAAGGCCTAAGCCTGCCGGGAGTTGATATTGACCTGCCCCCCATTACTGCCGAAGATGCGGAACACATCCGTTTTGGTGTATCCCACGGCGTGGATTTTATCGCGGCATCCTTTGTTAGACGCGGTGATCATGTGGAGCGGGTACGCAAAATTGTGCGCGAAGCGGGCGGGCATCAACTTGTCATCTCCAAAATTGAAAGTGATGAAGGCCTGCGCAATATCGATGAGATTGTGGCTGCCTCCGATGGCATCATGGTTGCCCGGGGTGATTTAGGCGTGGAAATAGCCACAGAAGAGGTACCCTTGGCGCAGAAGATGCTGATCAGAAAATGCAATTTGGCCGGAAAACCGGTGATCACTGCGACTCAAATGCTCGATTCCATGATCCGCAACCCCCGGCCCACCCGGGCCGAAGTGACCGATGTCTCTTCAGCAATCTTTGACGGCACCGATTGCGTCATGCTCTCCGGTGAGACGGCCATGGGCAAATATCCGGTCCGGGCGGTACAGGTGATGGATAAAATAGCGCGCCGTATTGAACAGGTCATTGATTATTCCGCTATCTTAAAAGAAAAGGTAAATGAAGGCCGCAGCGAAATCGATCAGGCCGTTTCGGTCGCGGGCTGCCAGGTCACACATGATTTAGAACTGGAAGTAATTATCTGCTCGACCGCCTCCGGGGCGACCGCCCGTTCAATTTCACAAAAAAGGCCCAAGGCCACAATTTTTGCCACATCACCCAATGAACAGGTAGTGCGGCAGCTGGCCATGAGCTGGGGGGTACATCCGGTGGTGGTGGAACCCACCACTGAAATCCACGTCATGGTGGAAGATGCGGTCAGGGAAGCGAAAGAGCGGGGGATCGTAAAAACGGGCGATGTTGTGACGATTATTACGGGCCAGTTCGTGGGCACACCGGGCGGTACCAATACGCTGCAGGTGCACAAAGTTGATTAGCTGAAACACTAGAATAGTAGGTGAACGATTGAAGGTAGGAAAATTATCGGGGGAATTACTGCAAAAATACGTCCTGTCCACTATCCGCTACCGCCGGGACGATGTCTTGGTGCACGCGGGGTTGGGCGAAGACTGCGCCGTAATCGATTTTGGCGATGAAGTGTGTTTGATTTCCAGCGACCCCATTACGGGGGCGGCGGAGGGAATTGGCGAACTCGCGGTCCATGTAGCCTGTAATGATATTGCGGCTAACGGCGGCACACCGGTGGGGGTGCAGATTGTCCTTCTGGCCCCGGTCCATATCAAAGAAGAGCAGATCAGGCAGATTATGGCCGACATTCAGGCAACCGCGGCGGCGCTGGAAGTGGAGGTTATGGGAGGCCATACTGAGATCACCAGCAAGGTCACGGACTGCGTTGTCTCGGTCACGGCGGTGGGCAGGGCGCCGAAGGGGCGTTATGTCACCTCGCAGGGTGCCAAACCGGGGGACGATCTGATTATTACCAAGGGTTTAGCGATTGAGGCCACCGCTATCCTGGCCAGAGAATACGCACACCTGCTTTCGTTTCCGGTCTCGAAAGGTCAGATTTCTTTTTTCACTAAGCAGCTTTCGGTGGTCCCCGAAGGAATCCTGGCCGCCCAATACGGCGTCCATGCCATGCACGATATTACGGAAGGGGGCCTGCTTGGTGCAGTGCGCGAAGTGTGCCATGCTTCCGGTGTGGGGGTCGGGGCTGAAATTTTTGAGGGCAAAGCCCCTGTGCATCCGCTCACCGCACAGATCGCGGAAGAGTTAAAGCTCGATCCCCTAGCGCTGCTTTCCTCCGGTTCGATGCTGATCGCCGCCCCGGACGGGGCAGGCTTAGTGGAACATCTTGGAGAACACGGAATTGACGCGTTCATCGTGGGGACGATCACCCGGGCCGAACAGCCGGTGGTTGTGCGCAAGACCGGGGAAAGGGAGGCCATCGCAGAACACGTGGAGGACGAGTTGTGGAAATTCATGGCCGCCTTGGAACATAAGCAAAACTAGCACAGCCGACTAGTGTTCACTCCGCCGTACCGGGCGCTTTTTTTGATCGGAGTGGGCAGGATTTGTTTGGAAAAACGTCGAATTCCTCTCAGAGTTGCCGAAAACAGAGAAGAGGTGGCGGCGCGATGGGACTTTGGGCTTCCTGGCATGCTGCTGTGCTGCGGGCGATCGGCGAAGGGATTGTAACCACAGACACACAGGGCATAATTACATGGATGAACCCGCAGGCCGAAAGATTCGGTGCCTGCCGGCCGAAACAGGCCAAAGGCCGGCCGCTGGCGGACGTTTTCCCAATGGTTCATGCCCGGACACGGGAGCAGCTGCCCGACTTCGTGGGCAGGGTTGTGAGAGAGGAAAAACCGCTTGTTTTTGAAGATACTACTTTAATCGGGCAAGACGGCACAGAATACGAGATCGCGGTTAGCGCTGCACCCATTTTGAGCCCGGAGGGCGATGTTTTAGGCGTCGTCCTTGTTTTTCGCGATATTACGGAAGAATATGAGCAGCGCAGGCAGTTGGAAATCAGCCGGCGGCGGTTTCAGGGCCTTTATCACGGTTCCTTAAACGGAATTGCGACCCATAATATTGTCTATGGCGAAGAAGGCAGCGCGGTTGATTTTCGTTTTGTCTCTGTCAATGCCGCCTTCGAAAGAATGACCGGGCTGGCAAAAGAACAGGTGCTGGGCAGGTTGTACAGCCACCTATTGCACGGGCAGAGCCAGTATTCGCTGCATAAATTCCGGGAGGCTGTCCGGAGCGGCAGCAGCCTTGATTTCCAAGAGTATTATGCAGCGCTGGATAAATACTTTTCCATCCGTGTTTTCAGCCCCAGGGCCGATCTACTGGTGGCGGTGTTCAGCGAGATCACCGCGGCTAAAAAACTGGAAATGCGGCTGCGCGAACAAGCTTTCCGCGATTCGCTGACCGGCCTTTATAACCGCCGGTTCTTCGAGGAAGAATTGGCGCGCTTGGGTGCGGATCAATCCCGGTACCCGCTGAGCCTAATCATGGGCGATGTGAACGGCCTGAAGATCATCAACGATTCCCTCGGCCACCAGCAGGGTGATCGGGTACTGCAGACCCTGGCCGATATTTTGCAGAAAATAAGCAGGCCAGGCGATGTAGTGGCCCGTTGGGGCGGAGACGAGTTTGTCCTACTGCTGCCGAACACGGCAGAAGATGCCAGTCAGGCCCTGGCGCAGGCAATCGATGGGGAGATCAAAACGATCAAACCGGATGGACCCGTACCCAGTACGGGTTTGGGCTGTGCCACCGCGGTTGATTTTCCCGCCGATCTATCGCGCCTTTTAAAAGAAGCAGAAGATCACATGTACAGCCATAAGCTGATCAACGCGGACAGCAGCCGCAATGCTTTGGTGGCCTCGCTGCAGAGAACTTTATCAGAAAGAAGTTACGAAACGGAAGAGCATGCCAGAAACTTGGAACAACTGGCCAGGCAGTTGGGTGGAAGGCTGGGTTTAAATGCCGCCCAGTTGAATACGCTGGCGCTTATTGCCCTACTGCACGATATTGGCAAGGTGGCTGTGCCGGAGCACATTTTGGAGAAACCTGGCCCGCTCCGCCCGGAAGAATGGAAAATAATGAAGCGCCACTGCAAAAGCGGCTACCGGATTGTCATTTCCTCGCCCGATCTAATCGACGTGGCGGAGGGGATTCTCTCCCACCACGAACGCTGGGACGGATCCGGTTATCCTAGGGGGTTGGCAGGCGAAGAGATTCCTCTGTTAGCCCGCATCATCAGCTTAGTTGATGCCTACGATGCCATGACGAGCGATAGGCCTTACCGCGCCGCCATGACCCACGCGGAGGCTCTGGCGGAGATCAAGGCCTGCAGCGGCACGCAATTTGATCCGCTTTTGGCGCAGGAATTTCTGGGCATGCTGTGCCCGGTAAATGAAAAAAACCCCGGCTAAACCGGGGTTAAGTCTTAGATGGTGCCGAAGG
>CAZVDE010000035.1:0-16755 GCA_964626065.1 uncultured Clostridiaceae bacterium
CTTGGCAGGGCCGGTTTGAGAAATGCAAGGTGAATTTGAGGGATTTTACGCAGTCTATGATGTTTTAACCGGAATTGTGCGGCATGAGGATGCCAAATGATGCGTGGTGGCCCTCACCCATGATTTGGGCTATCCGATCAAAAAGATTGGCAAAATCAATAAGTCAATCCAAAGCATACTGCCCTATTTTCATGTACGCACCTACAAGGAGTTCGATTTCGGCTTTGACCACATGCAGCAGGCCTTTATTGATGATTTCATTTCGGTTCAAGGGAGTTTTAGCTTATTCATCAGTGCTGCAGCCAGGCGTTGAAAATCTTGAGCACACCCAAGCCCGGATTAATCATGGTGTACCAAGCGATCAGGGCCATCAGCGTCACAATCAGTAAAGCTGCCGCGGCGCTGATACCCGTTAGGGCGGCACCATCTTTGGGGTGCACAAGGCTATCGTAGGCCATGCCCAGCCCTTCGCTGAGTTTCTTGGCCAGCCTGTGCGCGGCCTTGGTGCAGTTTTGGAAAAAGGCGATGCTTTCCGTCCAAATGGCGGCTATACCCAAATACACCTGCCCGCCCAGGCCCTCCAGGGTCAGCCAAAGCGGCGGATGCCAGTGGAAGGCCCCAGTTTTCAGGCCCGCCCAGCACACACCGATGCCTAGGGCTAATGTGATTACGATTCCCCTGAGATCGGCAAAGTTCCAAAATAGGGAAGGGGTGAGCGGCGTCAATCCGCTAAACCCTAACATTTCCGCCGCGGGCAGCGCCATGGCGTTGGCAAACAGCTGCGGGTTAAGACCAATAACAAGCATAACCGCTGCTAAAATTCCCATTGCCAGCTGCAGGCGGGGCGACTCATTTTCGGATACTTCCAGTTTAGTGGGTGTGCCGAGAAAAATTAAATAATAAAGTTTGGCAAATGATGCGGCAGTGCCGATCCCCACCAGTGAAAAGAGCCGCTCCGTCCAGATCAGCCAGGGCAGGCCCGTTGCCGCTGCGGTGCTGACCGCATGGTGGAGCACCGTTTTACTGGCATAGCCGTTTAAACCGGGAGCCCCGGTAATTCCCATGGCAGCTAAGAGCATTAGGATAGCGGTCACGGGAAAACGGCGCCAGAGGCCGCCTAATTTATAAAGGTCTGTCTCTTTTGTATGAATGTAAATTACGCCTACCCCCAAAAATAGCGCTGCCTTAAACAGGGCGTGGTTGACGATATGGTAAATACCGCCCATCAACCCCAGCCCCCCTGCGGGGCCCAGGTAAAGGCCGATGCCCAGCCCCAGGATGATATAGCCCATTTGGCTCACGCTGTGGTAAGCCAGCAGGCGTTTGCCGTCGCCCTGTAATAAGGCGGCGATGACACCGATGAGCATAGTTAAAAGGCCCAGCACGGTCAGGGCGGAACCCAGCCAAGTTACTCCCGCGCCCAAAGCCTGCCCCCAACCGGCGAATTCGCCGACTCGGATTAGGCCGTAGGCACCCACCTTAATTAACAATCCGGATAAAAGCGCACTGCCCGGTGTGGGAGCGTTGGAGTGGGCGTGAGGCAGCCATAAATGCAGTGGAGCCATGCCGCCCTTGATGCCGAATCCGACTGCTAAAAGGCCTAGGGCCCAGCCAAACAGCGGCGCATTGTCCGGGATGATCGGGCCGGCAGCGATGGGAAGGGGTAGTCCGGCCGCGGCGCCCATAAGGACGATGCCCAAGGCAATCAGCAATCCGCCGATAATACTAAAAAATAGATAAAAATAACCGGCCCTAATCGCCTCTCGGTTCCAGCGGTGGACTACCCAGAAAAAAGACGTAATGGTCATTAATTCGAAAAAGAGCAGCAGAGTGACTAGATCGCCTGCTAAAAACACTCCCAAAACAGCTGAAAAAGTCAGCAGGGTGACCAGCTCAAAAACCTTTGTTTTGCCCTCATGCACCATATATTTAGGCGCATAGATGGCAATGGCAAACCACAGCAGCGCCGCCAGAATAACAAACACGGCGGAAAGGGGATCGGCCTGCAATACCGGGGAAAAGGGCCCGGGCAGGGATAGCCGAAATGCCAAATTTTGTCCTCCAAAAACGGGCCGTAATCCGAAAACGGCCAATGCAAGGACAATGCTGCAGGTTAGTAAAGGCACATTACTAGATTTCTTTTTATTTAACAGCAAGACCAGCGCTCCCGCCAAGGGAAGCAGAATAAGCGATAAAAGCAGCATGGCCAGATCTCCTTCCATTAGAAAAACGAGTTAACGACAGCTTGCACCCCGGGCCACACAATTCCGGGCCAAAGTCCGATCAATACCGCAATCCCCGCCAACAGCAGCGTGGGAATGAGCATCAGCGAAACCCTACCGCTCGTTTCTAGGCGGGGCCGCTTCGGTGCCGTTCCCTTAAAGGCCGCGATTACGGTGGGGATGAAACAAATGGCGTTGATGATGCCGCTGATGATCAAGACCAAAGCCAGCGGCCAACTGCCTGAGGCAACTCCGCCCCGCATTAGGTAATATTTACTCCAGAAAGTGTTCAAAGGCAGCATGCCCACCATACCGAGGCTGGCCACGCCAAAGGCGGCCATTGTTTTAGGTAGGACCCAGCCCACGCCTTCCATTCGGCTCACGTTTACTTCCGTTGTTTGTTCAGCAATAATGCCGGCACAGAAAAAGAGTGTGATTTTCAGCAGTGAATAGCTGATCATGTGTAAAATAGCCCCGGTCAGCCCCAAGGGCTGCAGCGTGAACGCACCTAAGAGAATGTAGGACAGCTGGCTGATGGTGTGGTAAGCGAGACGTTTTTTTAGCACATCCTGCCTGGTTGCCATGGTAACACCGGCCAGGATCGTAAAAGAAGCAATCCAGGGCAGTGCCTTGGCCAGTGTGAGCGAACTCATGAGTTCCGGCCCGAAAACGGATAAAACGACGCGCAGGATACCGTAAACACCCGAATAAACCACTGCGACCGCATGGAGCAGGGCACTGATTGGGGTGGGGGCTACCATGGCCGCAGGCAGCCAGCGGTGGAGCGGCATAATGGCCGCTTTAACGCCGAAGCCCACAACGAAGAGGGCCAAGAGCCAGTTGAGGCCCTGGCCGGCCTGCCCGGCCAAAATGGGGCCCGTGAAAAAATCAAGGTGTCCTGCCCGGGCGTAGGTCATGACGATGGCGATTAACAGCGCGCCCGCGCCCGAAAAGCTGTAAATAATATATTTAGAACCTGCCTTGACCGCTTCCGGTGAACGTTCGTGAATGACTAAAGGATAGGTGGCCAGTGTCAATAGTTCATAGAACAGATATAAAGCCACTAAGTTGCCCGCACAAGCCACCCCCAGCGTGACGCTGTTGGCCAGCAAGAAAAATGAGTAATAGGTCTTCAAATTCTTTTTTCCCGCCATGTAACCGGCCGAGTAAAGTGCCGCGAAAAACCAAAGCGTCGAAGCGATAAGGGCAAACATTGCCCCCAAAGGATCGGGTCGCAAGCGCCAGCTTAGACCTCCCAGTTCACAGGCGAGCTCTAACTTTGCCCCGGCAAAGACAAGTAAGGCGGTGCGCCAGCTGAAAATAAGTGCAGAGGCCAAAGCAGCAAACATGGCCGTATTGCGCAGGCGGTGTTTTTCGGTGGGGATCAAGGCCACGACTACCGCGCCGATCACACCGCTGATTAAGGCTAGAATAAGATTAAGCATTTATTAGTCCCCCCTCGCCCTTAGTGCAGTAACAGTAAATCCGCCGCGGCGCGCTGCGCTAGATTCAACAGCGGTTCCGGTAGGATACCGAAGATAATGATGGCAGCGGCCAGAAAAATAAGGGCGGTTTTTTGGGCCAATCCGGGATCGTGCCAGTTCTGATCGGCGGGGGCCGGCTCGAAATAGGCGATGCGCAGAACGGGAAAAAGGTATGTGGCGCACAGCACACTGCCGACGATAATTACGATTGCGGCCGCCGCATTATGAGCATCAAGGCTGCCTAAGAGCAGGTGCCATTTGCCCACGAAACCGGAAAAAAGCGGAATGCCCACTAACCCCAGGCTGGCCGTTGTAAAGGCGGCCATCGTAACGGGCAGTTTACGGCCCACACCCGCCAGTTCACTGATGTGTTTTTTGCCGGTAGCGCTGATTAGGGCGCCGGCGGCCAAAAACAACGTCGATTTAATCAGGGCATGGCTGGCCAAATAGAAAAGGGATCCGCCCAGGCCTCTGACATTAACGAAACCAAAACCCAGCACAATATAACCTATTTGGGCCACGGTGGAATAGGCCAATCTTCGCTTTAATTCATCTTGTTTTAAGGCCAGAATTGAACCGGCTAAGATGGCCACAATGCCCGTTACCGTCAGGACCTGATGCACGGTGAACTGGCGCATTAATGTCTGCCCGAACACGTTGTACAAGACCTTTAACAGACAGATTAAATAACCCTTTACCGCCAGGCCCGATAAGACGGCGCTGCCGGGGGTGGGTGCCATGGAGTGGGCATCGGGTAGCCAGATATGCAGCGGGAAAAGGGCGGCCTTGACCCCAAAGCCCGTGAGCATAAAACTGGCGGCCATCCAAACGGTGTGTGGGCTGCTCTGCCAAATTTTAGCAAGCTCCAGTGAGGCAAATTCCATATTCAAATGGCCTGTTGTGATATACA
Source organism: uncultured Clostridiaceae bacterium (assembly GCA_964626065.1). Lineage (GTDB taxonomy): Bacteria > Bacillota > Limnochordia > Darwinibacteriales > Darwinibacteriaceae > UBA3910. The sequence continues at coordinate 4,617 of CAZVDE010000035.1, forward strand.
AAAAACCAATGCTGCCCAAAACCAGCGTGGAACCTAGCGTGGCCAGGATCAGATACGTAAAGGCCGCCTCGGCCGCCCGGGGGTGATTGCGGGCGCTTACCAGGCCACAGGCACTGAGGGTGGCTACTTCTACCAGCACAAACACGTTAAAAAGGTCGTTTGTGACTGCCATGCCCGCCAGAGCCCCCATTAGGAGCAGATATAAAACATAAAAGCGGGCAATGCGGCCCTTGCCGCCAATTTCTTCTTCTAGATTACCCTTGGCAAAAACTGCAACAGGCAGGCCGACGATGGCCACAACGAGCAGAAAAAAAGCGGCCAAATTATCAGCAATAAGGCGGATTCCCCAGGGTGCGGACCAGCCCCCCATGGTATAGTAAACGGGGGCGCCGTTTTGCCCGGCTAAAAGGACGGCTAAATAGGTTGCACCCGCAAGGCTTATGATTTCAACCAAAATGACCAGATTTTCCACCAGGCGGCTTTTGCGGGCCAAGGTGGGTAAAATAAAGGCTGCGAATAGGGGGGCAATGACAACGAAAACCGGTAAGTGTTCAGTTAAAACAGCAGTCATTCCTTGGGCACCCCGTTTCTGAGCCGGGCGATGCGGTTGGCATCGACCGTGCCGTATGATTTATACAGGCGCAGGATCAGCGCCAAGGCAAAAGCGGTCACGCTGATGCTGACCACAATGCCGGTGAGCATTAGCGCGGAGGGCAGGGGGTTGATATACGGTGCCTCAGTTTCGCTTAAGATGGGCACAGCGCCGCCCCTAATATTGCCAGAGGCGATGAACATCAGGAAAATGGCCGTTTCCATGACATTGATGCCGAGTAGTTTCTTAAACAGGTTGGAGCGCGTCAAAACGGTCAGTGCACCGATAATAAATAAGATTACCGAGATAACGTAGGGATAATTAACAATCAGCTTTTGCAGCAATGTTTTCACGCCTCCTCCTCCATCAATGTATAAAATAGGGTGATCATGGTGCTGGCAACTCGAATGCCCACACCCAAGCCGATTAAGCCAATCAGGCCTCCCGAGGAAAGGGCGCCGGGTAGGCCCAGATCGATTCCCGCCATTTTATTGGCCAAAAAAGGGGCACCTTTGAAGATACCGACCATACCCATAATTCCGTACCACAGCGTGCCGTAGCTTTCCACCCAGACCAAGAATTTTTCAGGCAGCTTGGCTTTGCCCGCTTCGATGCCGTAAACGGTGGAAAAGGCGATAAAACTTAAGCCAACGATGATACCGCCCGCAAATGATCCCCCCGGTGAGATGTGGCCGTGTAAAATAACATAGAAACCGTAAATAAAGATAAAGGCCAAAAGTATGGCGATCATGCGCTTTAAAATGAAATCTCTCACAGATCGTCACCTTCCTTTTTCGCGGTTTTGAGGGTGATAACCACCGCCAAAGCCGCGGTGAAGAGTACAATTGTTTCGAACATGGTATCATAAGCGCGGTAATCCAAGACGATTGCGGTCACCATGTTAGGTACTCCGGTATCTTCCAGCGCACCATGGATATAACGTTCGGCCACCAGGTTGTGCCCGGGATTGTCTGAGCGGCCGTACGGAGGTAGTTCGGCTACAGTTAAGAGCATTCCGAATACGGCTAGAAGAACGACTGCAGCAACGATTAGATTTCTAAATTTCATTACTCTTCCTCCTTCCGGCTAGTACGGAAGATGGCCACCATCATTAAAACGGTGGTGCAAATCCCCGCGGCAGCTTCCGTAATGGCCAGATCGGGGGTGTTCATAAGCAGCCAGACTACTGCCATCGTCACGGTATAGGCGCCGTAAACAATAACCGCGTGTACCAGGTCTTTGATAAAATACATGGCTAACGAAGCGGCCATCAGAATGGCTGATAAGGCCATGATCCAATAATCTACAGGCAAAAAATGCATATGCTTACCCCCTTCTCAATCTGGTGCCTTCAATAGGCTCAGTTCCGTGAATTAAACCAGCTTTGGCAACCAAATGGGACATGGTAGGGTTAATCAACCAAAATAAAAGAAGAATAACGATCAGTTTAAGCCGCAGCAGCCAAGTGGGGCTGAGCAGTAAAAGCCCTATTCCTATCAGGCCCATCCCCAAGGTATCGCTAATTGCAACAGCGTGCATGCGTGTGTAAGGATCGGGAAATTTAAAAAGTCCCAAAGTCCCTAGCCCGTAGGCCAAAAACGCACCTGCAAAACAGAGATTCACTATCCATTTAATCATGGGGCGTTTCCCCCCTGCCATTACCTTCAAATCCGGTCAGCCCCGGTATTCTCAACTGCCAGTCACCCGGTGTGAGCACCCTGAGAATCCAAAGTCCGCCCACAAACCCACACAGCATGAACACAAATGCCACATCCACAAAGCCGTATTCGCCCCGGGCAAAGGCGATGAGTAGGATAATTGCACTGACTTTACTTGTAATGGCGTTAATGGAGATCAGGCGATCAATGACTGTCGGTCCCAGAATCGCCCGCAAGAGCACTGCGAGAATCAGGGCCATAAGCCCCGCCAGTATCCACCACATAGGCTGTCCTCCTCTGCCTGTATGTCTCTAAAGTCTTGATTTCATCGATTAGTTTCCAATAAAAAAGGCTGATCGCCATTTCGTCCGACAGGGCATGCACGATGAACTGGCCCGTTTTAGGGTCCACATCGATCGTTACCGTACCCGGTGTCAGGGTGATGCAGGTGGCCAGCAGCACCCGCCCCCAATTGGTCTTTAAGGGAGGTTCCATCACCACAAAGACGGGGCTTACCCTGGGGACGTTAAATAATAGCGTTTTTGCTACCGTAATATTGGATTGCAGTACATAATAGACTAGCAAGGCCAGGCAGCGCATTAGCTGTACAAATTCACCCCAGGACATCAATCTGGGCAGCTGTGGCCCCAAATCATGCCAAAACCAGACTGTAATGAAGGCCAGTACAAGGCCTGCCGCAATATGCTGCCAGCTCAAGCTGCCCGCGGCCACGAGCCAAAAGGCCAAAAGTAAAATACAAAGGGCTAACGACCGTTTACTCACGCTAAACCACCTTCTTCAAGAACTTGTTCTAAATACGGGAAACGTGTTTTACAACATGCGCCGCATCAGCTGTGACCAATTCGTGCTCTCGCGGATTGACCGCGTCCAGCCTGGTCAATATCTCTAAAGGCCGAGGGCGCAGGCCGGCCAGATAGATGCGTTTGCCCAGTCGTTTTTGCGCAGCGAACAGTTTTTTCAGGGCCAGCGCCCCGCTTTCATCGATGGCGGGTACAGCGGAAAAATCACAAATAACAGTGGGTTTGCTTGTATCTTTAATCCGCTGCCGCAGTTCTTCCATGCCGGTGAAAAACAATGGTCCGGAAAAAGCAATTAGTTCAATGTCCGGCTCTCTGTTCTTTATATGCCCGGCGGTACCCGCGAAGCGCAGCGTTTTTCGGCCCGTTTGACGGCTGATTTCCCATAAAGAGATTGCACCGGCGGTGATCACGCCCACTATCACTGCAACGGTTAAATCCTTGACGACTGTCAATACTGTAGTCAAGGCGATGATTGCCCCGTAGCTCCAGCGGGCCTTGGGTATACGCCTCATGCTCTTCCAATCCGCCGTGCGCACAGAGGCAACCATTAAGATCGCAGCCAGCGATGCCAGCGGTATGCGCTGCACAATGGGTGACAGCAGCAGGATCATGAGTAAGAGAAAAACGGCGTGGAGGATGCTGGAAAGTTTGGTACGGCCTCCACTATGGACGTTAACGCCCGAGCGGGCCACCGCCCCTGAAACCGGAACACCGCCAATGAGCGAAGAAACGAGATTGCCCAATCCCTGCCCAATCAATTCCCGGTTGCTGTTGCTTTTAGTGCCGATCATCTCATCGGTCACTTCCGCCGACAAAAGCGCGGAGATACTGCCCAACAAACAAATGGTAAAGGCGGGGAGCAGTAGGGAACCTATGCGGTCTAAAGGCATGCTGCCCAAAACCAGGCCGGGCAGTTTAAAGTTTACATTACCAACCACATGCGGGCTGTGGATGAATAGTTCGTTGGCGAGCAGCCCGGCCGTTAGTCCAAAGAGGGACTCGGGAATCTTTTTTAGGTAGCGCAAGGCCAAGATAATTACCACTGTGGTAATCAGTGTAATTGAAATTGTTTGTAATGCATCGTCAACCGCGGTTAGGAAGAACAAAATGGAGACCCCGTTCGTAAATCCGGCAATCACGGGCTGGGGTAAATATTTCACAAATTTGCCCAGGCGCAGAACGCCGAAGGAAATCTGCATCAGCCCGGCCAATGCCCCGGCTAAAAGCATGCCGCCAATTCCGTGTTGGCTGATGATACTGACTAAAACAGCTGTCATCGCTCCGGTGGGCCCGGTAATCTGTACCCCGCAGCCACCAAAGACTGCCGCAACGAAGCCGCCGAAGATAGAACCGTATAGTCCCGCCAACGGGCCCGCCCCGCTGGCAATGCCGAATGCCAGCGCCAAAGGAAGGGCCACAACGGCCGCGGTCAAGCCGCCCGTCACATCGCCTGGAAGATTTCGCCATCGATTATTCAAAAAATCACCCCGTTGAGTAAGATCTAAACATAAAGAAAGACGCAACTCAAAAAGCGCAGGCCGCCAAAAAAGGCATAGACACTACGCTTGGGGTACTCCTACGGGGTTAGCTGACGGGTTCGGGCTCCCAAGTTACCCTACCTGGCACACAGGATTCACCCCCAAAAAATTTGGGTCTCCCGCTTTCCGACGGAAATTCGGAGTGATGCTGTTTAAAATTTTAAATCGCTACCTTAAGAATAGCATAAAAACCAGTTAAGTCAAGGATTTCACAGTGTAGTATATTTACCCAACGGTGATGGGCATCGCGCCCGGAAATCGACAGGGATTTGCGCGATGGAGGCGAAGCAAGGACTGTAATGAAAGGAAGGGAAGGCCAATGGAGAAGACAGCCTTGCTTATCTTTGCCGCAACCTATTTGTTACTGCTCGTTTTTCCCCGTATTAGGGCCCAGATCGCCCTTGTGGCAGCTATAGTCTTTGTTCTAATCGGCATTGTGCCCGGCCGGGACGTATTTGGCCTGATTGATTGGAATGTGATTTTAATGATTGCCGGCACGATGGGAATTGTGTCGCTGTTTATTGAGTCGCGCCTGCCTGCGCTTTTAGCAGATTTGATTTTAGAAAAGACGCCGGACATTCGCTGGGCGGTGGTGGCTTTGGCGCTGTTCAGCGGTTTTATTTCCGCTTTTATCGATAATGTGGCAACTGTACTGATTGTGGCACCCATCGCCATCACGGTTGCCAAAAAGCAGAATGTGTCCCCCGTGACCAGCGTGATTGCTGTGGCCATTTCTTCTAATTTGCAGGGTGCGGCTACTTTGGTGGGCGATGCCACTTCAATTTTGTTGGGCGGGTATGCGGGCCTTGATTTTTTGGACTTTTTCTTTGTCCAAGGCAGGCCCGGCCTATTTTGGCTCGTGCAGTGTGCCGCCTTGGCCGCCACCGGTATTTTGTTTTTGACGCTGCGCCGCAATACACAAAGGGTTATACCGCAAAAGCGGACGGCTGTTAAGGACTATTTCCCCGGGCTGCTTCTGGCATTTATGGTCATCTCGCTTATTTTGGCATCCTTTATTTCCCAAAAACCGGCGATTACAAATGGACTGATTTGCATGGCCCTCTTGGGCTTGGGCCTGGTTAGAGAGTTGGTCCGGGGTCGGGGATCGCAAGCAGTTAAAGATGTGATCCTAGATATTGATTATTTCACCTTGGCGCTGTTGGCCGGGTTGTTCATTATTATCGGCGGTTTAACCAAGGTGGGTGTAATCGAAAGGATCAGCCTCTTGATTGTGCATTTGGGGCGGGGCAGTACCTTTGTGGTTTTCTCGGTTGTAGTCTGGCTTTCAGTTTTGGTTTCGGGCTTTGTGGATAATATACCCTATGTGGCCACTATGCTTCCGGTTGTGCAGGGGGTAGCCGGGCATTTGCAGATAGAGCCCAATCTACTTTATTTCGCCCTCTTAATCGGTGCTACCCTAGGCGGCAATTTAACACCTATTGGGGCTTCCGCCAATATTACCGCCTTGGGGCTGTTGCGCCGGGAAGGCTATGAAGTCGGGGCAGGCGAGTTTATGCGCCTCAGCATACCCTTTACAATAGCAGCCGTGTCCACCGGGTATGTGCTATTGTGGCTGGTCTGGGGTGGTACAATTTGATCGGTACCAGAAATGAAAGTTCGCTGCATGCGGGCCTGAAAGAGTATTACAGGCGCCGGGGGGATTTGGTGGAAGCGGAGGTAGACGGCTACATAATCGATCTTGTGCAGGGCGAGAAATTAGTGGAAATCCAGACAGCTAATTTCGGTGCTTTAAAAGATAAACTAAAGGCGCTGCTGCCCCAGTATGCGGTGCATCTCATTTATCCGATCGCGGTGGAACGCCATCTGATCTATATAGATCCTCAGACGGGGGAGCTGCTGGAAAGAAGAAAATCCCCGAAAAAAGGTACAATCTACGAATTATTTGCGGAGTTGATTCGCATTCCCCTGTTGATTGGTGAGCCTAACCTTACGCTGGAGGCGGCGTTTGTTGCGGAAGAAGAGATTCGCTGCAGCGATGGACAAGGCAGTTGGCGGCGGCGTGGCGTAAGTATTGTGGATCGCCGCCTCTGTGCAGTTGTGGAACGGAGGCAGTTTTCTGCAAAAGGGGATTACCTAGCGGTGCTGCCCTCCGATCTGCCCTGTCCTTTCACTAATCGGCAGTTAGCTCAAAAAGCGGGTATTTCTCAACCGGCCGCCCGTAAAGTGACCTACACGCTGAGGAAGGCGGGCTGGATTCAAGAAGTGGGCAGAGAGGGAAATGCCATTCTGCATCAGGTGGGTTGAAATCATAGTTATCCACATTATACACAGGTTACCCACAACATTCCGCGTGAAACGTATGTTTTTACCCAGCATTTAGTGGTTCATCTATTAGTAATGTATAGCAGCAGTGAAATAATTAACGAACCTGAAACATTGAAAAGCAGCGAATAATGATATAAAATAAAGTTAATTAATAGCTTATCAGCCAAAAGGAGGGGATAAAGCTGAAAAAAGACATACCTATAAAACACGCGCGCCGCGTGATTAATGTTGGCTGCGTACTTTTGGTAACCAGTGCCGCGGGAGATCGCCGGAATGTGATGTCCTTGGCCTGGCAGACACCCGTTTCTTCTCAGCCGTCGCTGGTGGGTATCGCCGTCGCCCGCACGCATTTCACTGCTGAGCTGATCGCGCAAAGCCGTGAGTTTGTTTTGAATGTTCCCGGGGCCGATCTTTTGCCCCAAGTGGGCGCAAGCGGCAGCATCTCGGGGCGAGCAATCGATAAATTCGAAAAAGTTAAGATCACGGCCGTACCGGCCCAAGTAGTGCAGGCCCCCTTGATTCGGGAATGCCTGGGCCATGTGGAATGTAGGGTGGTGGAACAGCATACGCTAGGCGATCATATCTTTTTTGTCGGCGAAATAGTGGCCGCTTCAGCCAACCAAGGGCTGTTTGAGGAAAATCGCTGGCATGAGCAGGTTCAGTTACTGCATCATTTGGGCGGCGATCATTACTATCTCGCGGGAAATAGACTGCTGCGCGGCTAAGGGGCAGACAGCGGCTGCAGGACGAATGGGAAAAGAAAGAGGGAGGAATACAGATGAGAATTATGACTGAACAGAATCTAAGGGACGCTTTTGCCGGCGAAAGCCAGGCACATATGAAATACCTACTGTACAGCGATGTGGCAGAAAAAGAGGGCTATCACAATGTGGCCCGGCTTTTTAAGGCGATCGCCTATGCGGAATTAGTCCATGCCCGCAACCACCTCAGGGAGCTGGGCGGCATTAACGATTCCGTTGCTAACCTGCAGGATGGCATTGACGGGGAGACCTTTGAGATTGAAGAAATGTATCCGGCCTACAAAGTAGTCGCGGAACTGCAGCAGGAAAAAGGTGCGGTGCGTTCTACACATTATGCACTCGAAGCGGAAAAGATCCATGCCAAGATGTACACAGACGCCAAAAAGGTTGTGATGGAGCAGCAGGACATAAAAATCGGCACGATCCGCATCTGCGATGTCTGCGGCTACACTCATGATGGCGATATTCCTGAAAAGTGCCCCATCTGCAAGGCGCCGAAAGAGAAGTTTTCATCCTTCTAGAGGGGGGAAGTTATGGCCAACACCTTTAATATCAGGATTGGAGGCGAAGCGGGACAGGGTTTAGTTTCTATTGGCAGTATTCTGATGCGGGCCGCGGCCCGAGAGGGCTGGTATTTATTCGCCCATCAGGATTATGAATCAAGGATCCGCGGCGGCCACAACTTTTTTCAAATCCGCCTTGGGAGCAGCCCGCTTGCGGCAGGCGAAGACAGGCTCGATCTGGTGGTTTCTCTTGATCAGGCAACCATTCCAAGGGCACAGGAACACTTAACTGACGATAGCTTGATTATCTATGATCCGGACCTTTTCAAGGCAGCGCCGCCTTTTGCGGGGCAGGAAAATGTTATAGCAATCCGCTTTGTGCAGGTCACCGAAAAAATGGGGCAGCCAAAAATTATGGCCAATGCGGTGGCTGCCGGTGCTGTGTGGGCGCTGCTCAGTGATGACTTTACCGGTTTGGCGGAAATCTTGGCCGAGTTGTTTGCGGGTCGAGGCGAAGCAGTTGTTGCGGGCAATCAGTCCGTGGCCCGGGCGGGTTTTGACAAAGTCCGGGAGATAGCGGCGGGGCGTCCAAAACCGGCAAAGCCGGAACGGCCCGGTGCAAGGATATTGTTAAACGGCAACGATGCATTGCCTCTGGGGGCGTTGGCTGCCGGGCTCAAATTTATGAGTGCCTATCCCATGACGCCCGCAACGGGCATCACCGAGTTTATTTCCCGCCACGGGCGGGAGGCGGCGGTGGTCATGGAGCAGGCCGAAGATGAAATCTCTGCAATCAATATGGCACTTGGAGCCAGTTTTGCCGGGGTGCGGGCCATGACTGCCACCTCCGGTGGGGGCTTTGCCCTCATGACGGAGGCTTTGGGTTTGGCCGGTTCAGCTGAAATACCAATAGTAGTTATTAACGCCCAGCGTCCCGGTCCAAGTACCGGACTGCCCACTCGGACAGAACAGGGGGATCTAACCTTTGCAACTGCCATGTCGTTCGGTGATTTCCCCCGCGCTGTTTTGGCCCCCGGTGACGTTACGGAGGCCTTTTACTTAATGGGTGAAGCATTTAACCTGGCTGAGCAGTTTCAGATGCCTGTGGTGGTGCTAAGCGATCAGCACTTGGCGGATTCCTATACTACTGCGGCGCCCTTTGCTCCGGAACGGGTTAAGATTGACCGGGGCAAGCTTGCATCGGGGGCTGAGGCGGGACAGGATTATCTGCGGTATCGGTTTACCGAGGATGGGATTTCGCCCAGGCTTTATCCCGGTTTCGGTGCAGGTTTGGTAATCAGCGCCGGAGATGAGCATGACCAAAAAGGGCATTTAACGGAAGATGCGGAGACACGGGCTAAAATGGTGGAAAAACGGATGGCCAAGCAAAAACTAGTGGAAGAAAGGGTGCTGCGGCCAGTTTTGTGCGGCGCGGAGCAGCCTCAAATTGTTTTGATAGGCTTCGGGTCCACCAAGGGGGCCATCGCTGAGGCGGTCTCAAGATTAAACAAAAGCGGCACAAAGGCCCGGGGTGTCCATCTGCCTCAGGTTTTTCCTCTGCCTGACAGTCTGGGCGAAATATTGATGGGGCCCGGTGAAAAATACGTAGTGGAAAGCAATGTTTCCGGGCAGCTGCAGGCGTTAATTGCCTCTCGCTTCGCATGGAAACCCCGGGGGCACGTGCGTCGTTATGATGGCAGGCCGATTAATGCGCCTTATATCTTAGACTGGCTCGAAGGAGGTGGGGCCCGTGACTAGGCTTCATGAATTTTCAATCGCCGCTGAAACGGCGTGGTGCCCGGGCTGCGGTAATTTCGGTATTCTGCGTTCTTTAAGCAAGGCCTTGGAAGAACTGGCCCTCAAGCCCAGTGAGGTGCTGTATGTATCGGGCATCGGGCAGGCCGGAAAAACCCCCCATTATATTGCGGGCAATGTTTTGAACACACTGCACGGCCGGACATTACCCACCGCTACAGGGGCCAAGCTGGCCAATGGTGATTTGACCGTTTTTGCCATTGGCGGGGATGGGGATGGCTACGCGGAGGGGGGCAATCATTTTTTGCATGCCATTCGCAAAAACGTGGATCTTACCTACCTCGTCCATGATAATCAGGTATTTGGACTGACCAAGGGCCAGGCTTCGCCCCGTTCCGATGCGGGCATGGTGACCGGAACTACGCCTCAGGGCGTGGCCAGCGAAGCCTTTAATCCTCTGGCGGCGGCGATCACCTTAAACGGCGGCTTTGTGGCCCGCAGTTTCGCCGGCGATCAGGAACATTTGACCAGGACAATCAAGGCAGCTGTGCAGCATAAAGGCTTTGCCTTAATTGATATTCTCCAGCCCTGTGTTACTTTCAACCGGATTAACACCTATCAATACTATCGGCAGCGGGTGTATGATTTGGATCAGGAAGTAGGTTATGACCGTACCGATCGGGATGGGGCTTGGCGAAAAAGCTGGGAGTGGGGTGAGCGGATACCCATCGGTATTCTCTATCAGGTGCAGCGGCCCACCTTGGCTGACCAGCACCGCGAGGTTTTGCGGACACCCTTGGTCAGGCAGGAGCGGGATTGGCGCTTCGTCCAATCCGTGCTGGCGACATATAAAGTTTAGGAAAGGGGCTGAACAGCCCCTTTTTGCTTTTGAGGACAGGATTTCACGCACCTGGCAGAGAAATACTAAAAAAATGGGTGGGTAATTCAGGCAAAGGATGAGGCAGTTGGCAACGAATTTCGTACAAGCATATGATAAGGGAGCCGTTCTTTTTGTGCCGGGTGATGCGGCCACCTCCGTTTATTTTATCTTGGCCGGGACAATCATCGCCACACAAGGTGATAAACAGTCCTTATTGGGGGTAGGGGGCTTTTTAGGCGATGCGGCCTTCTTTCGAGAAATACCCCACAGCTACGCGGCCGTATGCGCCACCGATGTCAAAGTTTTGGAGATGAACAAAAAAAACATGACGCGTGTACTCGCCAATCAACCCGGTATCGCCTGTTCTCTGCTGCAAGAATTGGCATTAAAGGTGACCAATCCGGAACTGATGCAGTTTTTCCAGGGTGTAAAGGAAGAAGAAGTGGAAAAAACGGACTTTCTCGGGGACCTTCTGCCGCAGGGGCATCCTGAATTCAATCTGCGAGTACCGGCAGAATATAATGAATATTTGTTTTCCACCGAAGTGACTTGCCCCATGTGTAGCACTAGCTTTACCGGATTAAGGATGCGCACAACCCGTTTGCAGGTGGAAAGGCATGACCCGGATTTTCGGGCGGTTTATCGCAATTTTGAACCCAATTTCTATTATATCTGGGTCTGCCCCCAATGCTTGTTTGCCTATCCGGAACGGCAGTACAAGAAAATTCGCCGCACAGCCATTCAGCGGGGCCGCCAGTATTTAGAGGAGAGCCCCGCCGCCTTTAGTTTTGCCTTTGATGGGCAGCGCACGGTGCAGCAGGTTATCACCTCTTATTATCTGGCTATGCGCACCTTTGAGGTTGTGGGTGCCAGCCCGGAACAGTGGGCGAATTTGTGGCTGCGCTTGGTGTGGATTTACGAGGATCTTAAAGAGGAGCAGTTGGCACTGGAGGCAGCAGAAAAGGCCCGGAATTACTTCGCTGAGGCCATGTCCACTACTGCCCGCAGTGCCGCGGGTGATCAGCAGCTGTATATTCTCTTGGGCGAGTTGGAACTGCGGTTGGGCCGGGGCGGAGAAGCGTTCCGCAATTTCCATACTGCCGCTACCATGCGGGGGGGAGATCCTCGCAACAAAAGGATGGCCTTTGATCGAATTCAGGATCTGCGTGAGCAGCGAGGCGCACAGGCTTAGAGACAACACACTGCATACCAAGCACCTTCCTTCATAGGCGGGTGCTTTTTTATGAGTAAAAACCTGCAGAAGGCGAAGACTAAGGGTGCAAGAGACCGTCTGAAAGGAGGAACATTATGCCCCACGACCGCAAACCAAAGCCGGACGATCGCA
>CAZVDE010000036.1:0-14673 GCA_964626065.1 uncultured Clostridiaceae bacterium
AGCGAGCCGGGCTCCCGGAGCGAGCCGGGAAAGATATCATTACGCTTGCGGGCGGCCGCAGGGAACAGTGGGCACAAGTGTTCCTGCGGCTTGAGCAGTGGCAGGAGAAGCTGGCGCAAGTGGAAAAAATCGAAGTATTGCGGCGCAGGCTGGAGGCGGATCGGGCCGAAATACAAAAAATCATGGACGACTTTGGCTATTCGGCGCCCGGCTTAGATTTGGCGGAAGAGGGTGCCGCTTTCGTAAAAGCCGGCCGGGCTGCAATTGAGGTTGCCGAACTAGAACGCAAACTGGCCGAACTGCAGCGTGAAGTACAGGGTTCTCTCGCTTCGGATGCCGTGCGGGAGGCGTTCGGTTTAGAAGAAGGCGACGGGGGTTTGGATATCTTTCGCAGCCACTGTGCGCCTTACGCAGCGGTGGAGGAAGCGGAGCAGGCCCACCGGAGCGCGGTGCGTGACAGGGATGAACAAGAGGCCGGAGTGGAAGAATTGAAAGATACTAAACTGGCGTTAGTGGCCGAATTAGAGCGTTTATCTTCCCAACGGGACGTGGAGGCAGGCCAAGCCAAGATCTACCACAACCGCGCTGAACTGCGGCGGTTGGCCGAAAGCTATGCCTTATACAGGGCAGCGGCCTTTTTACTGCAAGAAACGGAGCAAAATCTGCTCAGCGGCATGAAAGACAGCATCATGGCCGGAGCGGGCAAAATGTTCAAGCGTATTACGGGGGGCGCATACGCGGGGATTGAACCCGGGCAGGATCTTTTGGAGCAAGATTTCCATGCGGTCTTACCGGATAATGCTGATCCCCAGACGATGGCCATGTTAAGCAGGGGAACCAGAGAACAGCTTTACCTGGCAGTGCGCTTAAGCCGGATTTTAGAGGTTCAGCCTGCACTACCCATTATTATCGATGATTCACTGGCCAATTTTGACGCTCCCCACCTGGACCAATCCCTGCGCATTTTACACCAACTGGCCGAAACACACCAAATATTTGTCTTAACCTGCCACGGCCGGTTAGTGGAGAAGGTGGCCGGGTTAGGGGGCCAATCCCAGTTTTGGCGGTTGGAACAGGGCAAATTTGCCCAAAGCGAACACGAAGAATTAATCAAACATCTAGGCTGATAGAAAAGAGGTTGCGGAGTGGACATCTTCAGGCGCTCACTATACCGATTAGCGTTGATTATTATTGTTTTGCTCGGGATACCGTTCTTGGCGGCGGCGGAACAGAGCTTGACCATTTTGTTTACACATGATCTGCACGATCATCTCCTGCCCTATGAGGTGCTTATTGATGGCAAGATTACCACGGTGGGCGGTTATGCCCGCTTGCTGGAGCAGATCAACCGGGAGAAGGGACGTGACCCAGAACTGCTGCTGCTCGATGGGGGCGATTTTTCCATGGGGACACTGTTTCAGACAATCTTTGCCGCTGAGGCCCCCCAACTGCGGATTATGGGGCAGATGGGTTACGATGTAACAACGTTTGGAAACCACGAGTTTGATTTTCGAGCCCGAGGGTTAGCTGAAAGCCTCGCTGCAGCAAAAAATAGCGGCGATGCCCTACCCCGCTTGACTGCGGGAAACGTTCTTTTTCCCACGGATGGGGCAGGCCGCTTGAGCCCATCCCTACAGCAGCTGCAGACAGCTATGGACAATTACCCCGTGGAAGAATATGTGATTTTAGAAAGGAAAGGCATAAAAATAGGTATTTTCGGCCTGATGGGCCGAGACGCGGTTTCTAACGCCCCCATGGCAGAGGTCGATTTTGAAGATTATCTCGCTGCCGCGGAGCGCATTGTCGATGTGTTACAGACACGGGAAAACGTGGATTTGATTATCTGCCTTTCCCATGCGGGCACGTCCGGGCGCAGCCCAAAAACGGAAGATGAGCTGTTGGCAAAGAAAGTGCCCGCCATTGATGTCATTATTTCCGCGCACAGCCATACCGAACTGCACCAAGCGCTGCGCGTGGGAGATACCATAATTGGGTCCTGCGGCGAATACGGCATGAATCTGGGGATTATGCGCTTGGTTCGGGGTGAAGATCGGTGGGAATTAGCTGGCTATGAGCTGCGCGCCATCGAAGCGGGGCTGCCGGAAAATGAGGAGTTGGCAGCCGCGATTGGGGAGTATCAGGATTTGGTGGAAGAAAAATATTTGTCCCGGTTTGGCTTAGGGTACGATCAGGTTTTGGCCCGAGCCACATTCAATTTCACCCCCTCCTTTGAACTGGGCGCGGAACACAAAGAAGAACCTCTCGGCAGCCTAATCAGTGATGCTTATATTTACGCCGTTCAGCAGGCTGAAGGCGAACAATACGAGGAGATCGCGGCGGCCATCGTGCCCAACGGGACGATCAGGGGTTCCTTTGTGCAGGGTGACATTACCACTTCCCAGGCCTTTATCGTCAGCTCTTTAGGCATCGGTAGGGACGGTATCCCCGGTTACCCCCTAGTATCGGTGTATTTAACGGGTAAAGAATTGAAGACCCTCTGTGAGGTGGATGCTTCAGTAGCACCCATCATGGGCGCCGCGCAGCTCTACACTTCAGGCTTGGTTTATACATTCAATCCCAGGCGCCTGATTTTCAATAAGGTTACAGAGGTGTACCTGCAAAAATCCGACGGAAGCCTGGAAGACATTGATGACGAACGGCTGTATCGCGTGGTGGCCGGACTGTATGCGGGCCAGATGCTGCCCGCGGTTAGCGCCAAGTCTTTCGGGCTCCTTTCGCTGGCTCCCAAAAATAGGGAAGGCAGCGTGATTCGGGATTTTGAGGAGTATATTATCTTAGATCATTCCCGGGGTGAAACAAGCGAGATCAAGGAATGGCAGGCAATCGCGCAGTACCTCCAATCCTTCCCCGAGGAAGGCGGCGTTCCTACCATTCCCCTAGATTACAGCCGGGCTTCGGGCCGCAAAAATGTCGTCCCCAGCCTACATCCGGGTGCGCTTTTGAAAAACCCCAATCGCTTTGCCTTCGCCGTATATGCGGTTGTGGCCGCTTTAGGTTTGGGCGTGGGCCTTGCTGCCAGCAGGATCAGCGCTAAGCGCAGAGCCCGGGCTCGCAAGATTTTTCGTTAGTAAACAAGGCCGGCTTTGTTGGCAGCGGCAGAGGAGGATTATAGGTGGCTAAGATCATTTTGCCGGAGCGATCACCGCAGGTTCGGGCGGCCTTGGAAGGCGGGCATCCTGTCGTGGCTTTAGAATCTACGATTATTGCCCACGGCATGCCCTATCCGAAAAATGTGGAAACAGCCCTACGGGTAGAAGAGGCAGTCCGTACCAGCGGTGCGGTGCCGGCTACAATCGCGATTATAAAGGGAAAACTCAAGGCCGGTTTATCGGAACAGGAAATTGAGGATTTGGGTAGGTCGGGAACTGCGGTGCCCAAAGCAAGCAGGCGTGATCTGGCGCTTTTGGCGGCGCGGGGACTCTCCGGCGCAACCACCGTGGCAGGCACGATGGCCATCGCCCATTTAGCCGGCATATCGGTTTTCTGCACGGGAGGCATTGGCGGTGTGCACCGCGGCGCTGCCGCAACGATGGATATTTCCGCCGATCTGGAAGAATTGGGCCGCACACCGGTGCTGGTTGTCTGTGCCGGGGTTAAATCAATTTTGGCTATTGGTCTGACTTTGGAGTACTTGGAGACAAAAGGCGTGCCCGTACTGGGCTATCAAACGGATGAACTGCCTGCCTTTTATACAATCAAAAGCGGGTTCAATGTTGATTATAAGGTTGAGGGGCCTGCGGAGATCGCCGCCATTTATAAAAACCAAAGGGATTTGGGCTTTACCCAGGGCGTGGTCGTGGGCAATCCCATTCGGCCCGAACACGCCCTAAAGCGCTCTTATATTGAGGGCATGATTGATCAAGCCCTTGTGGAAGCGGAACGGCGGCAGATTAAAGGGAAAGCGATCACACCCTTTTTGTTGGATACCATTCAGAAGGCAACGGGAGGGAAAAGCCTGGAAGCCAATATTGAGCTCGTTTTAAACAATGCCAAGCTGGCCGCGGAGATTGCGGTGGAGTACAGTAAACTTAAGCGCGGCCGAGGGGAAGAACGTTGAGTTTCCGCCGGGCACAGGTTTTGGTCATTGGCGATTTACTTCTGGACTACCAATATTGGGTGGAGAAATTTCCCCGGGCGGGTGGGGACGAGCCGATCTTGGGGTGGCGAAAAAGCCTGGGCGGTTCCGCGGCCAACACTGCCGTTACGCTCGCTTCGTTGGGTGTTCCCTGCCTATTCTGCGGCATGCTGGGTGAAGATGAAGCGGCCGGGGAAATCAGTGCCCAATTAGAATCAATGGGCATTGACACCTCCCATATTCAGTTCGGCATTTCCACAGGCTACACCGTGACTATGATTGATGCCAGCGGGGAGCGCACTATGTTTTCCTACCGCGGCGCTTCCGCCCGGGCGCCCGAATTTACCCCCCGGTTAGCAGGCGCCCTTACAGATGCGGCCGTTCTTTTTCTTTCCGGTTATTATCTACTGCAGGCAAAACAGGCCCGTTTCGTTTTGAAAGCGGCTGAACTGGCCAAGGCCTCGGGCGGTTTGGTGGCGCTTGATCCATCACCCATGATCGGATCGGTGGCGGCTGAAGTGCTGGAACCGCTCTTGGCAGTCACGGATTTTATCTTTCCCAACAAAAGGGAGTTGAGGCTGCTGACCGGGGTGGGCGATGAAGAGCGAGGGATTGGGGCGTTACTGGAAAGGACCAAGCATATCGTGCTCAAGCTGGGCGGCGGGGGCTCGCGTTTGGCACTGCGCACCCCGGCGGGTGTGCGCATGTTTGCTGCACCCGCGGTGCAGGTGGCCGCGGTGGACACCACCGGGGCCGGTGATGTGTTTAACGGCGGGTTTATAGCAGCCTACCTTGAGGGGGGGACGCCTGCGGAGTGGCTGGAGCGGGCAAATGCGCTTGCCGCGCAGGCCATCGGCCGCAAAGGCGCCACTTCTTTATTCTTTAAGTGAGAAAAAACGAGCCGAGGGTACACCGACACCGGCTCGTTTTCCGTTTAAGGTCAGTCTTCCAGTTTGTGAATGAACAAACCGCTTAGCAGCTTTGGTTCAAACCAGGTTGATTTAGGCGGCATGACTTTGCCGCTATCAGCCACTCTAAGCACATCGCTAATCGCCGTGGGGTACATGGAAAACGCAACCGCCATGCCTTCCCTGACGCGCCGCTCCAGTTCACCCACACCCCTAATTCCGCCCACAAAATCAATCCTGGCATCTGTGCGCGGGTCCTTAATATGCAAAATGGGGCTGAGCAAGTTCTCCTGCAGGATGGCCGCATCTAAGCCGCGTACCGGATCGCTGTCGTGGATAATTTCCGGTTTGGCTGTAAGTTTGTACCACCGGCCGTGCAAATACATGCCGAAGGTATGCTTTGTCTGCGGCTCAAAGGGGCTTGCGGGCGCAGGTTCAACTGTGAAATGCTCACCAACCCGCTTTAAGAATTCTTCTTGCGAAATGCCGGCCAGATCGGCCACAAGGCGGTTATACGGCCAAATTTTAAGATCGGAGGCGGGGAAGAGCACCGCCAAAAAGAAATTGAATTCCGCATCGGCGGGGGCTTGGGGGTTTTGTTTGCGCAGTTCCATGCCCACCTGCACAGCGGCGGAGGAACGGTGGTGGCCGTCCGCGATATAAAGGTGATCAACTTGGGCGAAGAGTTCCACTATTTTTTGCACAACTGCCTGTTCATCTATGACCCACACCATCTGTTCCACATCGTTGGCCGTGAACTGATAAACGGGTTTGCGGCTGTTGGCCCACTCATTGATAATGGCCGTTATTGCCGGCTGTTCCGGGTAGGTCTGGAAAATGGGGCCCGATTGCGCGTTCAATGCCTTAATGTGGTTAATGCGATCCACTTCTTTATCGGGGCGGGTGAATTCGTGTTTCTTGATTACATCCTGCTCGTAATCATCGATGGAAGTACCGCAAACTAGGCCCGTCTGCGTTCGGCCCTCCATGATCTGCCGATAGATATAGAAGCAGTCCTTTTCGTCCTGGATAAACTGCCCCTGCTTAAGCATCCGGCGGAAGATTTCGCCTGCCTTTGCATACACCCGATCCTCGTGGGGGTCGGGAAGATCGGGGAAATTTATCTCGGCTCGATCAATGCGCAGAAAAGAATACTCATTGCCTTTTACCATTTCTTTCGCTTCTGCCGAATCCATGACATCATAGGGTAAGGCCGCGATTAAATGGGCAAGATCCTGCCTTGGCCTCACCGCTCTAAATGGTTTGATTAACGCCATTAACTGATCATCCTCCTTGGGGGAAATTAATGCTGTTCTGTACCGGCTTGCCCCGGGCGAAGTTTAGGACTTCTTCAGCCACGATCACCGCCACATTTAACTGTGCTTCCTTTGTGGACGCGGCGATATGGGGGGTGACGATTACATTTTCCATCTCGATCAGGGAAAAGTCTTGCGGCGGTTCCTGGGCAAAGACATCCAAAGCCGCGCCCGCCACATGCCCGCTTGCTAAGAATTGTTTTAACGCTGCCTCGCAAACAATGCCTCCCCGGGCGCAGTTAATGATTAAGACGCCCTTTTTTGTCTTTCCGAGCGCCTCCGCATCGAGCAGCCCCTTCGTTTGTTCCGTGAGGGCGGTGTGGACAGAAATAATGTCCGCTTCCCTCAGCAGTTTATCTAAGCCGGCGGCTGTGGCGCCGAATTTAGACGCCCTATCCTGCGTGATCGATCGGCTGTGGGCCAGCACATTCATTTCAAAAGCGGCCGCTCTTTTGGCTAATTCCGTGCCAACGCGCCCAAAACCAAGGATACCCAGCGTCTTGCCTTTCAGTTCAGTGCCTTGGAAGGCGGCCCTATTCCATTCCCGCCTCTTCAAAGAATTATTGCCCTGGGGTATGTTGCGCACTAGGGCGAGCATCATGGCAAAGGTGTGCTCCGCGGTGGAGACAATATTCCCGGAGGGGGCGTTCACCACATTTATACCCCGGGCGGTCGCTGCCGCAACATCGATATTATCAACGCCGACGCCGGCGCGGGCGATGATTTTCAACCTTTGCATCTGTTCGATCACATCTGCCGTCACCTTAGTGCCGCTGCGCACTAAAATAGCGTCAAAGCCGGCCAGATCGTCAACCTGATCAATCCCCTTCTGCACAACCTCAATCCGCTCCTCGGCCAAAAGGGGTGCCAGACCCTGCTGCGCGATTTTATCGGACACAAGCACTCTAAACATAAAATTCCTCCTTCCATATTTTTCATGTTCGACGGGTTTTATTATATCATAAAAGGGGCAATAGTGTAAATAATGTTATGAAATTGTTGTGCAGCGGCTTGAAGTTATGGTACGATAAGAACAAGGTTACTCAATGTTAGCAAGGAGGAGCGAGATGAAAAGAGCATTTAATTTTAACGCAGGGCCGGCCGCCCTACCCCTGGCGGTGCTGGAGGAGGCCCGGGAAGAACTGCTTGACTTCAACGGTACGGGCATGTCTGTGATGGAATTAAGCCACCGCAGCCGAGAATACGATGCGGTCCACAATCGGGCCCAAGAGCTTTTAAGGACGCTTTTAGATATTCCCGCGGATTATGCCATTCTTTTTTTACAGGGTGGTGCCAGCCTGCAGTTTTCTATGCTGCCCATGAATTTTTTGAGTGCGGGGCAGACCGCTAATTACATCCTTACCGGCTCTTGGTCCGAGAAGGCCTTGGCCGAAGCGGAACGATTCGGGCGGATCAAAGTGGGGGCAAGCAGCAAAGCGGCAAAGTATAATCATATTCCACCGCCGGGCAGCGTGCAGATTGACGGTGATGAGGCTTATGTGCACCTTACTTCCAATAATACTATTTACGGTACCCAATGGGCAGAATTTCCTAATACTGATCGGGTGCCGCTCGTAGCGGACATGTCCAGCGATATTCTTTCTAAACCCCTGGCTGTGGGCCAATTCGCCCTTATTTACGCGGGAGCGCAGAAAAATTTGGGGCCCTCCGGTGTCACCGTTGTGATTCTGCGGCAGGATTTACTGGAGCGGGCCAACGCCAATCTGCCCACTATGCTCAGGTATGCGACACATGCGGAGCGCAATTCTCTGTTTAACACTCCGCCCACCTTCGGCATCTACCTCTTAGGCAAGGTGCTGGCCTGGGTAGAAAAATCAGGCGGGGTAAAAGCGATTGAAAAGCGGAATAGGGCTAAAGCGGCCTTAATTTATGATGCCATTGATGAAAGCGGCGGATTTTACACGGGCCATGCGCAAAAGGACAGCCGGTCGCTTATGAATGTAACCTTCAACCTGGCTTCGCAAGAATTGGAGAGACAATTCCTGACAGAGGCGGCGGCTCAGGGCTTTGTGGGTTTAAGCGGCCACCGCTCCATTGGGGGCTGCCGTGCGTCGATCTACAATGCGGTTCCCGTGGAGGCATGTGAGGCGCTGCGTGAGTTCATGCTTTCTTTCAAAAAACGAAACTAGCCCGGGCCTTCCGGTGCAGGAATTTGCCTGAAAGGCGGTGAAGTAGAATAGTGAAGCACTATTTTACTCAGAGCTTGGCTTTTTAACAAATTGCCGATCCGGAAGGGGCGCATCATGACCTATTTTCTAGGAGTTGCAGGCGGCGGGTTAAGAACAATCTGCTATTTGGCGAACGATAAAGGTGAATTATTGGGACGGGGGGAAGCGGGGGCTTCCCTTCACTATGACACTAATGGTTTGGAACGGGCCCTGGCGGAGATTCAGATCTCCATCGAACGGGCCATTGCCACCAGCGGCCGTGAAGTGCGGGAGATTGCGGCCGCTTGTTTCGGTTTGGCCGGCATTGATTCGGGATCGGACTACAACCGCGTTTATGACTCTTTGACAAAGAGTTCAGCGGCGCACAGCATTCTTTTGGAAAACGATGCGGTAATAGCCCTGCTGGGGGGCAATGCGGAACCTTACGGCGTGGTACTTATTTCCGGGGTTGGGGCCATCGCCTTTGGCATCAACAGGCGGGGCGAGCGCAGGCGGGCGGGCGGCTGGGGCCATCGAATGGGTGATGAGGGAAGCGGTTATGACATAGCCGTCACCGCGATTAAAGCTGCTTTAAAAGCCCATGATGGCAGGGAAGAGCCAACACTGCTCGTGCCTTTTTTGCAGCAACGGCTGGGCCGAGCCGGCATGGAAGAAGTGGTGCAAGATGTGCGTGATAATCTGGGCAGAGTAGAAATAGCGGCTCTGGCCGGTTTGGTATTTCGTGCCGCGCAAGAAAGGGATCGGGTCGCCCAGAGGATTCTCATTCGGGCCGGCGATGAACTCGGCCGGACAATCAATGCCGTCATTTCCGGGCTGGCGTTAAACGATGAGGAAATATCGATTCCCCTTGTGGGGCAGGTTTTCGAACATGAAGGCCGAGAATTCTTGATTGATGTGATCAAAGAGAAGGTGCTTTATGCCGCACCTCGGGCGCAGATCGTCCAACCAAAGTTTGAACCGGCCATCGGCGCAGTTATTTGCGCCCTGCGCCACGCAGGCCTTCCCTTAGATCAGCACATTTTGGGCAACTTAAGGAGGTCGCAGGCGGAGTTTGTTCAGCCCCGATCTTATTTGGTTTAGTATTTAACACGGTTTGGGGCATTCTCCATCATAACAAAGGATGAACAGAGGAGGCGGAAGATTGCTGGAAAAAGCGGTGGCAGTGGCGCGCGGCGCCGGGCAGATTTTACTGGAAAAGGCCCGGGCAGGTTTTAACATTGAACACAAAGGCAGCATTGATCTTGTGACGGATGCGGATCGGGCCGCGGAAAAATATGTGGTACGGGAGTTAAAAAAACATTTCCCCACGCACAGCATTTTAGCGGAAGAAGGGGGCTTCACCGCCAGATCGGAAAAATATGTTTGGGTAATCGACCCCCTGGACGGGACAACGAATTTTGCCCATCGCTTCCCTTATTACGCCGTTTCCATCGCCTTGGCGAAAAAGGGTAAGATCATGCTGGGCGTGGTTTACAATCCGGTGCTCAGCGAATGTTTCAGTGCCCAATTGGGCGACGGTGCTTTTCTCAACGGCGCGCCCATTAAAGTCTCATCGGAAAAATTTGTTCTAAACAGCCTCTTGGGCACAGAGTTTCCTTACGATGTGGCTACAACCGAGCAAGATAATATGCTCTCGTTTGAACGGGCCACGAAGGCATCTCAGGGTGTGCGTTCCATGGGCGCCGCGGCCCTCGATCTCTGCCAAGTTGCCTGCGGGCGCCTAGAAGGTTTTTGGGAAAGGGATTTACGCCCTTGGGACATTGCCGCGGGCAGCCTCATTGTTGCGGAGGCGGGTGGAAAAGTTTCTACCTGTGGGGGCGGTACCTTTGATCCCTTGGGCAGTGAGATTCTGGTGAGCAATGGCCTAATCCACGCTGAACTGCTGGAGATCATCACTGTTTGACTTGTTCGCCGCCCACATAAACTGCCTCTACCTCCATGCTTAACAGCTGCCGGGGATCAACTATCAAGGGGTTTTCGGGTAGCACTGCAAAATCCGCCAGTTTTCCGGGCGTGAGGGTGCCCTTTACCATCTCTTCGCCTGCGGCGTAGGCGGAACCGAGCGTGAATAGGCTTAGGGCGTCAGGTGCGGCCAGGCACTGTTCAGTATGCCAGCCGTCGCGGGTAATGGCGGCCCAGAGGCCCCGGAGGGGATTGCAGCTTTCAACGGGGCAGTCCGAACCGCCCGCGATTTGTATGCCCAGCTCGAGCATGGTTTTCCAGGCATAGGAATGGCGGGCGTTCTCTTTGCCTATTCTACTTTCCACAAAATGGCGGTCGGTGGGGACAAAAATCGGCTGAATATCGGCGACGATGCCCAGTGCCGCCATGCGCCGCAGCTGCTCTAAACGGGCGATTTGGCAGTGTACCACCCGGGGCCGCGCAGTCCAGCCAAAAACAGCCTGCTTGGCCCGAACATAGCTGTTCAGGACCATCTCCAGGGCCCGGTCGCCAATGGCGTGCACCGCCACTTGCGAATTGCCCCGGGCCGCGGTTTGCACCAATGCGTCCAGTTCTTCTTGGCTGTAAAGCGCGATGCCTTCGGTATGGGGTGCATCCGCGTAGGGGTGGCCTAAAGCTGCAGTTTTGGCCCCCAGCGAACCGTCCGCGTATAATTTCACCGGGCCCAGTGTAAGGTAAGGGCCCAAATCTCGCAATTCCTCTTTTGCCTCTAGGTAGGCTCGTACATCGTCTAAGGTGGCCGCGGCCGCCTGCAGGTTAATGCGGATGGGCAGCTCACCGGCTGCGGCCAGTTGGCGGTAGGCTTCAAGCTCCCTACTAAGGGCGGCCCGGCCGTTGAGGTCGTTGGCCTGCACCGTTGTCAGCCCCAAAGCGGCCGCCGAATGCGCGGCTTGGCGCAGGATGCGCTTTAAATCCGCAACGGTGGGAGTGGGTAGGAGTACCCGCACAAGCTCCATTGCCGTTTCTCGCAAAATACCGGTGGGCTCGCCCGTGAGCGGATCTCGCTCGATACTGCCGCCTGCCGGTTCTTGGGTACCGCGGTTGATACCTGCCAACTCCAGCGCTTTTGCATTGACCGCGCACACATGCCCGCAGACTCTGGTGAAAATAATGGGTACAGAAGTGGAAACCCGATCCAAATCTTCTTTGCGGGGCAGGGCTTTTCGGTCAAACTGTTCGTCATTCCAACCCCGGCCGATTATTATTTCGCTGGCAGGTGCCGCTTGCAGATGGCGGCGGCCCAGGCCAATCAGTTCCGGAATGGAACGGGCGCCGGTTAAATCGGCCCCCTGCCGGCCCAAGCCCCAGTTTAACAAATGCAGATGGCTGTCATTAAACCCGGGCACGGCCACTTTGCCGGCCAGATCTACCCGCTGGGCCCCATCGGGCGCCGCGGCTTGAACATCCTCTAATGCGCCCACAGCCATAATTCTGCCGCCCGCAACCAGCATCGCTTCAGCCGCAGGCCTGCTTGGGTTCAGTGTAATGAACTTACAGTTATAAAAAACTTTGCTTCTTTCCAAAACTTCACTTTGCTGTGCCCTGCCCATGATCACGCCTCCGTTCGCCTCCATTGGAGAGACTTGTCTAAAAAAGGGATTTCTTTTCCTACGCCGTAATACCTTGTGCAGCAAGAAGATTTTTAGGGGGTAATACTATGCAAAAAGACCCCGCACTAGGCCCCGTTTTAAAATGGGTCGGGGGGAAAAGGCAGCTTTTGGCCCAGATAGAGCAGCACCTTCCCCCTTCTTTTTCCACGTATTATGAGCCTTTCTTGGGCGGCGGAGCGGTCTTATTCCATCTGCAGCCCGCCCGGGCCGTGGTTAATGATATTAATGCGGAATTGATCAACGTCTATGAAGTAATTCGCTCCGATTGCCCCGGGCTGCTCGCCGATTTGAAAAAACACCGCAACGAGGCAGAGTATTTTTATAGTTTAAGGGCAAAAGATCGCGATCGGGAACAATATGCGGCCCTGAACCCTGTGCAGAGGGCTTCTAGAATTTTATACTTAAATAAAACATGCTATAACGGCCTGTTTAGGGTTAACCGCAGCGGCCAATTCAATGTGCCCTTCGGCAGGTACAAAAATCCCAATATTGTTAATGAAAAAAGAATAAGGGCAGCCCACCGCTATTTTAACCGGGCGCGCCTCACCTTTTTGTGCGGCGATTTTGCCGCGGCCGTCCGGGGCAGCAAGGCGGGGGACTTTGTCTATTTCGATCCCCCCTATGATCCGGTGTCGGCCAGCGCTAATTTTACCGCCTATGTCCGCCATGGGTTTGACCGCCAACAGCAGCTGCGCCTGAAAGAATTATGCGATCAACTATCGCGGCGGGGTGTGAAGTTTCTGCTTTCCAATTCCGCCACCGCCTTTATCTTAGATTTGTACCGGGATTATGACGTTAACACGGTCCGGGCCAGGCGCGCCGTAAATACCAAGGCGGATCAACGGGGGTTTGTGGATGAAGTCCTAATTAAAAACTATTAGGTGGAGCGGGCAATGCTGACAGGAATTGGCTGTCACCGTGGCGAATGGAATTATGGTAACTCTTTTCATGTTCGTTGAGGAGGGCGAGACATGCCAAAATGGTGGCAGGAAAGGGTCGTGTATCAGATCTACCCCCGCAGTTTCCAAGACACAAACGGTGATGGGATCGGTGATCTGCCGGGCATTATTTCCCGCCTCGATTACTTGCGGGAATTGGGTGTGGGGGTCATTTGGCTTTCTCCCATTTACCCTTCGCCCAATGTGGACTTTGGTTACGATGTGAGCGATTACAAAGCGATCCACCCTGATTTTGGCACGATGCAGGATTTTGATCGCCTGGTGGCGCAGGCGGAAAAACGAGATATCAAGATTATCCTGGATTTGGTGATCAACCATACCTCCGACCAGCACCAGTGGTTTCAGCAAAGCAGGGATCCGCACAGCCCGTATCGCGACTATTACATCTGGAGGCGCGGAAGGGGTGGGCGGCCGCCCAACAATTGGACCGGGTTTTTCGGCGGGCGGACTTGGAGTTATGATGAGCAGAGCGGCCAGTATTATCTGCATCTTTTCTCTCGGCACCAGCCCGATTTAAATTACCATAACCCCCGAGTGCTGGAGGAAGTTAAAGAGATCATGCGCTTTTGGCTCGATAAGGGGGCGGCCGGTTTCCGCTGTGATGTGATCAACGTTCTTTATAAAACAAGTTTAGAAAACGGCTGCCCGCGCTTAATTCTCAGGGGCCGAGAGCACTATCTCTCCCAGCCGGGAAACTTGGAAATCTTGCAGGAACTGCGCCATGTCCTGGAAGACTATGATGCTTTTACAGTGGGTGAAACGGTCTTTATTACGCCTAAAGAGGCACGCGAACTCTGTGATCAACAAAAAGGCGGATTGAATTCTGTTTTTTCCTTTGAACATATGGAGACGGATCAGTTTGTTGTCAAATGGTTCAAACGCAAATTCGTGCCGAGCAGCTTGGCGCGAGTATTAGCCAAATGGCAGGCCGCGGTGCCCTGGAATGCCAACTATTTTGAAAACCACGACCAACCCCGCTCCGTATCTCGGTTCGGAGATGACGGGTATTGGGATAAGTCCGCGAAATTGCTGTGCGTCATGCTCTTTACGCTGCGGGGCACGCCCTTTGTCTATCAAGGTCAAGAAATAGGCATGACTAATTTCGATTTTGCCGGGATGGAAGAAATCAAAGATGTGGAATCGCACAATATCTATGCTATCGCCCGGCGCTTGGGTTTTCCCCGCGGGCTGAGTTGGAAATTGATCAAGGCCACTTCCAGAGATAACGCCAGGACGCCCATGCAGTGGACAAGTGGGGCAAATGGAGGATTCAGCACCGCTGCGCCCTGGTTGGGAGTGAATGCAAACCACGCCGAGATCAACGCTGCAGCGCAGAGGCGAGATCCCAATTCGGTGCTGGGCATGTACAAAAAGATGATCGCTCTCAGGCAGTTTAGCGATACGCTTCTGCTCGGCAGTTTTGAGCCTGTGGATATCAAACGCAGGTTTTTCAGTTACAGGCGCCGCCTAGATGATGAGGTTTTATTAGTACTTCTCAATTTTTCGGCAAAGCCGACGCAGGCCTACCACACCGGGGCGCTAATTTTGTCCAACTATTTGGAACGTAAAACATTCGATGGGCTTTTAAAGCCTTACGAAGCGGTAATTCTCAGGGAGGTGTAGCTGTGGAAGG
>CAZVDE010000036.1:14773-16607 GCA_964626065.1 uncultured Clostridiaceae bacterium
GCGTGCGCAGGAATATTTACACGTTCGGTGTGGGCACGGTGGGCAGGGATATGGTGTACGCCATGGTCAGCATGTATTTGATCTTCTACTTGACTGACATTTTACAAGTCTCCAGCTCCGTGCTGTGGTGGCTGAACGGCATCATTTTAGCGGCCCGCATCTTCGATGCCTTAAACGACCCCATCATGGGTGTCATTGTGGACAATACGCGGACAAAATATGGCAAGTTCAAGCCCTGGATCGCGTTCGGCACCGTTACTTCCGGGATTCTGACCGTTCTTCTGTTTACTGATTTCGGCTTGGAAGGGCCAGCTTTTATTGCTGTGTTCGGCCTTATTTACCTGCTGTGGGGCATCGCTTACACAACCAATGATATTTCGTACTGGTCCATGCTTCCCGCGCTGAGTGTGGAGCAAAAAGAAAGGGAAAAAATAGGCTCCTTCGCTAAAATCTGCGCCAATATCGGTATGTTTGCGGTTGTGGTTGCCCTTGTTCCCGTGACGGGCTTGCTTGGTGAGGGCTTGGGCAGTATGCGCCGGGCGTATACCGTGTTTACGGCTGTTTTAGTGGCGGTCATGTGGGCGGGCCAAGCGGTGACTTTGTGGGGGGTCAAGGAAAGGCGTGAAGCATTCAAACAGGAAGAAGCCACTACGCTGCGGGGCATGCTGCGGGCGATCATCGAAAATGATCAGCTGCTTTACACCGCTATTTCCATGTCCTTGTTCATGATCGGTTACGTTACCACCACCAGCTTTGGGCTTTATTTCTTCAAGTATGCTTATGGCGACGAGAACATGTATTCCATCTTCGCCCTAATCTTAGGCGTGGCCCAAATCAGCGCCTTTATCGCATTTCCCTTTTTCAGCAGGATTTTTCCCCGCAAGACATTGTATACGGCTGCCACGATCTCGGTTGTGGCGGGCTATCTCTTGTTCTTTTTTGCACCGATGCACATGCTCTGGATCGGTGCCGCCGGGATTTTAATCTTTTTGGGCCAGGCCTTCATTCAGCTTTTGATGCTTATGTTTTTGGCCGATACTGTGGAATACGGCCAATGGAAATTGGGTAAACGCAATGAAAGCGTCACTTTTTCCCTGCAGCCTTTAATCAATAAAATGGGCGGAGCCCTGTCCAGCGGAATTGTGGGCGCCACAGTAATCATTGCCGGCATCAGCGACGCCCAATCTGCCGCGGATGTTACCGCGCGAGGGCTATTGATCTTAAAAAGCGCGATGCTGTTTTTGCCTCTCTTGTTTATCGTCATCGGTTATGTGATCTACTATCATAAATACAAAATCGACAGCGCCATGTATGAGCAGATCATCAGCGATCTACAGCACAGGGGCGATCTGAAAATAGGTTAAAAAGAGGATGGCGGATATGGACTATAGTGCTAATCCGGGCAAGACCCTTACCAGGGAAATTGATGGACAGGCTTTCGTGAGAATTCCCATCAAGACCCACCTAATAGGGCCTTATGAAAACCTGGCCGGAGTTGTGAGAAGCTATGTGTGGGATCTTGTGCGGGAGGGCGACACTGTCATAATCAGTGAAAAAATCGTTGCGATAGCCCAGGGTAGGGTTCTACCTGTAGAACATCGAACCCTCGCCGCTTGCTGCTTTTTTGGCGCGTTTTGTCCATAAATCCCCGAGCGGAATTGGCGTTGGTAGCCCGTGTACCATGCAAATGGCCATCCGAGAAGTTGGTTGGCCGCGCATACTGGTGGGAGCCATAATAGGAGCCTGCGGCAAGCTTATTGGTATTCGCGGGCTGTTTTACCGCATCACCGGTGATCGGGTGCGGGGCATTGATGGGCCCTGTTCGTACACAATT
>CAZVDE010000037.1:0-15761 GCA_964626065.1 uncultured Clostridiaceae bacterium
GCGGCACAGGTTTTTCCGGCTCCGGTGCGGGAGGTTTTACCTGCGGTTCCTGCGGGGGCCGGGTGGGCTTGACGGGTGCGGGTGGTAAGGTGGCCGTGGGTGTCGGAGGGGGGATGGCGCAGGGCGCCATGCCCGTAGGCTTAGTTCCTTTAATAAAGGCGTCTAATTCCACTTGGGGGCAGCGCTCGTTAGCCAAAAGCCCCGTGAAGACATCTATCAAGATCTCCGTTTCCACATCGTCCGGTACCGTGAACTCCTTTTGTTCCCCTTTCATCTCGCCCGTCACTGCCATGATGAACGCAGTCCAGATTGCGGCCGCCGCATCTTCGCTGTCCGCATCCTGCACAAAAACGCCCGTAAGAAGGTCAGGCGTATAGCCTATGGCCCATTGGCTTTTTCCATCCTCGGCGGCAGTTACGTGCAAAGCGGCCTCAAAATCGAGGTCTTCCGCTTCCGCCCGGGGAAACAGCATATTTGTCAATAAGTAAGCCTCTTGCTCTGTTAAAACGCGCTGCGAGGTTGATTTTTGCATGTTTAGGGCATTTCTGCCGTTGGCATCTTCAACCTTCGTTAAAACGACCGGTTCTACGTACAGCCCCTCTTTGGCACCGGGTAAGTAGGATGCTGTCAACTCTAATAGATTCAGTCCCTGCTTTGTCTGGCCCATGGCTAAGGCTAGCTTCTCATCGTCGGTGGCGAATTTTATTCCGGTTTTTTGCGCAAAGGATGCGAATTTGGCTGTGCCCAGTCGATTTAAAGTCCAGATCGCCGCATTATTCAAGTCCATTCTTAACGCATGTTTCATTGTGACCGCGCCCCAGTAGCGTTCATCCCGGTTGGCAGCTTCGAAATCGTCAAATTGGCGCTGCACGTCTTCCACGAGGTGGTTCATGGCCCAGCCTTCTTTAAGGCCGGTGGCGTAAAGCAGGGGGCGCAGGCTGCCGCCCACATCTTTTTGCCCAGCGGTGGCCAGATTAGTCTTGTCCTTTTGAAAATCCAAACCGCCCACCATTGTCAAAATGTGGCCTTGCTCGGGATCTAAGCAAACCAGGGCCCCTTGCAGCCCATGTTCGGCCAGAATGTCCTCCGCCACTTTCTGCAGTTTCAAATCAAGGGTTGTTTCTATTTGCAGACCCCCGGCATGGACCCTTTCCCTGCCTAATTTGTCTGTGAGCAGATCATTGACATAATCCGCAAAAAAA
This sequence comes from uncultured Clostridiaceae bacterium, assembly GCA_964626065.1. Taxonomy (GTDB): domain Bacteria; phylum Bacillota; class Limnochordia; order Darwinibacteriales; family Darwinibacteriaceae; genus UBA3910. Next base: position 1,203 of record CAZVDE010000037.1, read on the forward strand.
TGAGCTTGGCCCGGAATGTGCTTTTGCTTGGCCAGCGGTTCTTCCGCCGCTTCAGAGCGCGCCGCTTGATTTACTTTGCCGTCTTTCTCCAGTTGGGCCAAAATCTCATTGCGCAGTTCTTGGGCGCGTTTGGGGCGCGTGAGGGGTGAGGCGCTATCGGGCTCGAAGGCCAACGCGGCTAAAAGTGCACTTTCAGCTAAGTTAACCGCTTGCACGGATTTGCCGAAGTAAACTTGGCTGGCCGCTTCCACACCCCGGGTTTGCTCGCCGAAATCCGCGCGGTTGAGATAGATTTCGAGGCGTTCATCAGGCGAATAGCGGCGGTTGAGGACGGTGGGCAGTAGACTGTACTGCAGTTTTTGCCACAATCCCTTGGGCTGCATAATTTCGGCCGCCAACCTAGCGGTTATAGTTTTGCCGCCCCCTGCGGTTTTTTCCGCTGCCCGCACCGCCTCTTGGACCGAACGGGGAATTTTTTCTAAGGGAACAAAAATACTGCCTTCCCCTAAGCGTTTAATTAATGTGCCCCGTTGGTCATAGAGGGCTGCCCCGGGCAGAGGCCTTTCTTCCTCGTAACGGGCCACCGCTTTGCCTGCCCGCATATAGGCGGCTGCAGCAGTGCCAACAATCGCTAACACAATAAGAATAACAAGGACTAGCAAGAACTGTTTTCTCTTCATGGCGGTCCCTCCTAGCCCTTAGTATTGCCCCGCAATGGGCTTCCATGCACTGCGGCGGATCGGAAAAACAATGTTTTTTGCTTTTGACAACCCTTTCCACCATGGCTTATAATTTAGGAGAGTACATCTTGGAGGGGAAGTAAATGCCTAAAATTGTAGAAGCAACGGATGATAATTTTGAGGAAGAGGTACTGCTTGCGGATTGCCCCGTTTTTGTGGATTTTTGGGCAGTATGGTGCGGGCCCTGCCGACAGATTGCTCCTGTTTTTGAGGAGTTGAGCGAAGAATACGCGGGCAAAATTAAATTCGTGAAAGTCAACGTGGATGATGTCACCGAACCGGTGGGTACATATGGAATTATGAGCATTCCCACTTTAATGCTGTTTAAAAATGGAAAACCAATGGAGACACTGGTGGGTGTACAGAAAGCGCCCCGCCTGCGGGAAATGCTGGACAGTTATTTATAGGTGGAGGGTAAAAGAGAAAACGGCAGCGTTAATTGGCTGCCGTTTTTGCATGCTTGCGATCTTCCCACCGGCTGAACAGCTCGTATATGGCGGGAATGACAAACAGAGTGAGGAAGGTGGATGTGATCAGCCCGCCCATGATGGTGGCCGCCAAAGGTTTTTGAAACTCGGCGCCGGCACCGATTCCCAAGGCGATGGGCAGTAGGCCGAAGATGGTCGTAATAGAGGTCATTAAGATGGGGCGCAGCCTGACCTGGCATGCTTGTACGATTACCTGCCGTATGGGCTGATCCGGCTCTGCGCTTCTTCTGAGATTGATGTAATCCACAAGAACGATGGCATTATTAACGACGATTCCCGCTAGGACGATAATGCCAATGATGGACATGATACCAACGCTGCCGCCTACCGCCAGCAAACCCACTAAAGAGCCAATCAGGGCCAGCGGGATGGAGAACATAATAATCAAAGGCTGGCTGAAGGATTCAAACTGCGCGGCCATGACCAGATAAACCAGGGCTACAGCCAGGGCCAAAGCAATATTGAGTTCATCAAGGGATTCGCGAATCACCTCTTGCACACCGCCGACTGCAACGTGATAACCCGGGGGAATCTCCATTGTTTCAATAATTCTATCTGCCCTGCGTACCGCATCAGTTAAAGAAAGATCATCCAAAAATCCGGTTACATAGATTACGGGCAGGCGATTGTTGCGCTGCATGAAGGACTGCACCGTGCCGATCACGGGTTCAACCACCTCGTTCAGCAGGATGGGGTCCTTGCCCAGCTCGCCGATTTGGACGGGTGAGCTGATTTTTGAATACAGCAGATCATCTAAGGAGTTGATCGGTGTATCGGGCCGCAGCACAACCGGCACTACCTTGCCGTCAATTTCAATATCGGTGGCCTTAAGGCCCGCGGTTGAATAGCGCATACCCAGCCCCACTTGGCCGGCGGTGAACCCCCCCAGGATGCTGCGGGAAGTATCTACTTTGAGGAAAAGGTCTTGGCTGGGCCTAAAGTGAGAATCCTGCAGATCGCGGAATCCCGGTTCCGCATTGAGCCCTTCCTTTAGAACTCGGGCTAACTGCAGCAGCACTTGTTCGTCTTCGCCCCTAATTTGAACGGAAAGATTAGGCGTTAACAGCGTACCGGCGGCACCGAACAGGGAAGACTCCGATACATTGGCCCGGATCACGCCCCCGGCGGCCATAATGTTTTGGATCTCAAAAATGATCTGCTTTGACGATCGTTTGCGCTGCCCGTGGGGGGCGAGTGAAATGTAAAACTCCGCATTTTCCAGACCCATCCCCGTCATCAGGCTCATGACATCCATCTCGCCTTGATCTCCCGCTCGAATGGCGACACTTCTGACTTCCGGGATGCGGAGCAGATCTTGCTCAATCTTCTCAATGCTTGCCAGAGTGGTTTCCAGCGATAGGCCCGCGGGCAGCATCGCTTGCACCCCGACAAAACCCTCATCGAAACTGGGCAAAAATTCCTGATCCAGCCTAGGGTAGATGACTACCGAGATGATGACTAGTACGAGAACGATCGCTAAAATGGCAGTTTTTTTGCTCAGCGCCCTGTTGAGCAGCTTTCCGTAGCGAGCCTGCATTTTTCCGAAAACGGCGCTGCCTCCGCCTTTTGGCTGAGCAGCGGCGGGTTTTTCCCGCTTCAGCAGTTTCGCGGCGAGCATGGGTATGACCGTTAGGGCAACCAGGAGGGCGGCCAAGAGCGAATAGGAGATGGTCAAGCCCAACTCCTTCAACAGCTGCCCCGCAATGCTTTGCACGAAGATAACAGGTAAAAAAACAGCGATTGTTGTTGTGGTGGAAGCGGTGATCGCGGCAGCAATCTCTCGGGCCCCATCTTCGGCCGCCTGCCTGATGGGCGCCCCTTCGCTTAAGTGGCGGTAGATGTTTTCCAAGACAACGATCGAGGAGTCCACAAGCATGCCCACACCCAAAGCTAGGCCGCCCAGGGTCATTAAGTTTAGGGATAATTTAGAAAAATAAACAAGAACAAAGCTGGCAATGATGGAAACGGGAATGGACAGGGCAATAATGAACAGGCTGCGGAAGCTCCTCAGGAAGATCCAGAGCACAACTATTGCCAAGAGTCCTCCAATAATGCCGCTGGTGGCTAAATTGCCAATGCTTTCATTAATGAACAGGGACTGATCCGTAATGACCGATAGCTGGAGGTGGGGGTGGTCCGCCTCAATTTTATGCAGCGTTTCCTTGACCCGCTGGGCCACTCGCACCGTGTTAGCCCCGCTTTGGCGCATTATCTGTATGAGCACCGCGTCTTGGCCGTTATACCGTGTGATTCCATCTCTTGGTTCAATGTGAGTGCTTACTTGCGCAATATCACCTAAATAGGTGAGGGAGGGTATTAGGCCCCCAAAGCTTAGAAGGCCGCTGCTTTGCCGCATACCCACAATAATACGTTCTAATTCTTCCACGCTGTTGATTTGACTGCCCGCTCGCGTCGTGTAGCGGGAATTTTCCGCGGTGACCGCCCCTCCGGGTACCACGATATTTTGATAAGCGATGAGCTGCTGTAAAATGACGGGTGTAAGGTTGATTTCATTTAGGTACTCGGGATCAAACAGCACTTGGATTTCTTCTTTACTGATGCCGAGCAAACTGACCTGGGCCACGCCGGATAATTGTTCAATCTGGGGCCTGATGCGCTGCAGCTGATCAGATAGTTCCAAAGGCGAGAGCCCCTGCGCTTCTACACCGATGAGCATTAAGGGGAAATCATTGGGATCGATCTGAGCCACGATGGGTGACTGTACATCTTCGGGCAGGGCCATGACCGCTTGCGCTAAGCTGTTGCGAATGCTGTCTAGAGCCGTAATCATATTGGTACCCCATTCAAACTGCAGGACTACAAGGGAGACCCCCTCCATGCTGAATGAATTCTGTTCCCTAAGGCCGCCCACGCCCGCTAACAGCCCTTCAATGGGGATGGTAATATCTTGTTCGATCGTCAGCGCCGAACCGCCCGGATGGAGCGTGACCACCACCGCCACCGGGAAATTTAAGTCAGGGAGTAAATCGATGCCTATTTTTTGCAGGGAAATAACTCCGAATAAAAGGGCAATAATAACAAGTACAGTAATGGCAACAGGTCTGCGGATGGCCAACCGTGATAGTTGCATTGAAATCCTCCTTAAGCTGAACGCATGCAAATTCTAACTATTATACTTTCTGGACCGGATAGTGTTATCCTGCCTTGCCATAGGAAAGGAAAGATGGGTATGAACAAAACGCGTCTTAGGGCCGCAGTGTGTATTCTGCTTATTCTTGGCATATTTGGGGCTGTGCTTTGGTCGCAAGGCCGGATGAGGCCGCGGCCAAAACAGGTAGAACCGGAACCGGAGCAGGAACTGTCCGGTTGGCGAGCTGACTATTCTTCTTCCGATTTGGATTTGTTAGCCCGAGTGGTGAGGGCAGAAGCCCAAGGTGAGCCCTATGACGGCCAGGTGGCGGTAGCCGCGGTCGTTTTAAACAGGGTGCGCCACCCTGAATTTCCCAACACAATTCCCGGTGTAATTTATGAACCGCGGGCCTTTACGGTCGTTACCAACGGCCAAGTCAACAAACCGGCGGATGAAAGCGCACTGCAGGCGGCCCACGCCGCTTTAAACGGCCTGGATCCCACCGGCGGGGCCCTCTATTTTTATAACCCAGCCAAAACGCGGGATCGGTGGGTGCGCAGTCGGAACGTTTTAAAAACGATCGGCGAGCATATTTTTGCCGGCTAGAATAACACAATAGGGGTGGGCGATCTGAAACGATTGATCGTGATAGTGTTCGCCATCAGCCTGGTGGCTGTGGGGTTTGCCGCGGGGCAATCTTATTTGGCCGGCCTGTACCGGCGCCAAGCAGAAATGGGTTACAGGCGGGCTTTAACGGAGTTTGCCACGCATATACGGGCCTTAAGTTCCGAACTGAACCGGGCCCGGGTTGCCCGCGGTATCGAACAGCGCGGCCTAATCGGTTCCACCGTTCGCCGCTTGGTCTATGCGGCACAGGGCAATTTGGGCGAGCTGCCCCTAGGCACTGTGCAGCTGGAGCGGGTAGAACGCCTGCTGGGACATATAGCGGCCGAAACATACGCTTACCAGGATGGCGAAGAAAGACTGCCGGGGTTTTACCAACAGATCGAATATGTCAGCCACGAGCTGCAGGCACTGCTGCGCGAAAAAACGAAAGAACCGGCGTTGGCCGCCCGGGCGGTGTTTCCCCCTACTTGGGCCGCCTTGGCCGCGATTAATGATGGGTTGGAAGAATTGAAACTGCCCCAGCGCAGCGGTGAAATTTCCGGAGCAGAAATCAGCCGAGAAGAGGCGGTGGCCGCCGCCGCCGCATTCAGCCCCATTGAAGGCCTTCGGTTTATTGTGACCAACGAAAGCAAGGGCGCGATTCCGGCCTATACGGTAGAAGGAAAAGATGAGGGGCAGCATTTAATTTTGGAGGTCTCCCGCCGGGGCGGCCTTGTTCTTTGGATGACGGCAGTGCAGGAGCAGTCCGGGCAAAACCGGTTATCTTTAGGTGAAATGGCCGAACTGGGGCAGGCGTTTTTGGCGGAGAGAGGCTTTCCGTCTGTTCAGGTCACAGATGCCCAGGTACTGCAGAATCGGGCCTTATTTACCTATGTCCCCAAGCGGGAAGGCATTCTGCGCTATGCGGAACCAATTCGAGTGCAGGTGAGTGGAGATAGTGGAGCCATTGTGGGCTTTTGGGCCGCTGCCTATCATTTGGCTCAAAGCAGGCCCGGGCCCGAAAAACCAGCGGAAACGATCCAAGAGGCCCCTTGGAGCGCTGCGGAAAAGGTTAGGGCGGGGGCAGAAATTCTCGATCAAAAGCGGGCCTTAATCCACGATCGGCAGGAACGGGAGATTTTAGTGGAAAGGCTTGGCGTGCGCTATCAAGAGCAGTATTACCTAATCTATCTGAATGCGCGCAGTGGGGAGGAAGAACGGATCGTTCCGGTCACATCGCCTCAATTCTTTTAGCGATGATGCTGGCAATCTGCTGCGGATCGCGCCGGGAAATTTCCCCCGTTATTAAAAGGAGGGGGCTGCCGTAGATCACCTGCCCGTATTTTTTGTAGATGTTTTCAAAGACAGTCACATCAAGCAATCCCGTTTCATCTTCTAAAGTTAAAAAAACGACTGTGCGGCCGCTGCGGGTGGGGGGCCGGTGGGGCCGGATTACCAAGCCCGCTACCTGCACCTCAGTCCCTGCAATCTGTTTTGCCGCCTCCGCGGTTGTGAGCACTCGTTGGGGCAGTTCGGGCCGGAAAAAGTTAAGAAGATGCCCTTGGGCAGTGAGGCTCAATACATTGTATTCTCGCAGCCAGCGCTCAGGGGGGGTAAAATCTTCAATTTTGTGCCCGGTAGGGGGAATCTCCAGAAAGAGGCTCCCCCCTTTCGTTTGGTACCAGCGGGGCAGATCCCAAAGCAGGGCTCGGCGGTTTTCGGAAAACCAGTCAAAGGCCCCGGCTAAAATTAAATTTTCGGCCACATCCTTGCTGACATGGGTACGGTAAATAAAATCGTGGACCGATGTGAACGGCGCAACCTTTCTGGCCTCAATTATGGAGTCTAAAAAGGACTTTTCAATGCCCTTAACTTGTTTTAGGCCGATGCGGATCGTTTGGGCGGCAGCGGTAAAATCGACTTTACTCACATTTATCTGCAGGGGCAGGATCTCAACCCCCCGCAGGCGGGCCTGCACACATAATGTGTTGGGGGGATAAAAACCCATGGGCTGCTGATTTAAGAGCTCCGCATAAAATTGGGCGGGGTAATGTTCAATTAAATAAGCGGTGCGGTAGGCGGTATCGGCAAAAGCCGCGGCGTGTGCCTCGCAAAAACCGTAGCCCGCGTAACCGACGATGTAAGAAAAAATAGTCTCGGCCGCATCCGGATCGATCCCCTTGGCCACCGCCTTTTTGATGAATTCTGCGCCGATAAGATCCATTTCTGCTTGAGAACGAAATTTGGTCATGGCCTTGCGCAAACGGTCCGCCTCTCCGGGCGTAAAACCAGCCATTTCGGTGGCAATTTCAATTACCTGCTCCTGGTATAAAACAACTCCGTAAGTGGACGCCAGAATCTTTTCTAATTTGGGGTGAATGTAAGTTACCTCTTCTCGGCCGTGGCGGCGGGCCAAAAAGGGATCCACCATATTGCCCTTAATGGGGCCGGGCCTGATTAAAGCCACACTGGCCACAATGTCCTCAAAACGATCGGCCTGCAGTCGAGACTGCAGGCTGCGCTGGGCGGGGCTTTCCAACTGGAAAACGCCTACCGTATCTCCCCTCCGCAGCCTGGCGTAGGTGGCCCGGTCATCGGCGGGAATGCGGTTGTATTCCAGTTCGGGCCGGGATTTTTCCACATCGGCCACAGCTGACAGAGTGCGCAGGGAGAGCAGGTCGATTTTAATTAAACCTAAATCTTCAATAGTGTGTTTGTCAAATTGAGTGATTAAAACACCCTTGGGTGAAGGCTGCAGCGGGGTAACGTCAGTCAAAGGCCTACCGCTCACTACCAGGCCGCCTAAATGGGTGCCAATCTGGCGGGGGAAACGATTGATCGCAGCGCAGTAGTGAAGAAGCTGTGCGTATTTTTCTCGGTGTAGGGGGTGGTTTTTTAATTCGGGCAGCTTGGTGATGAGTGCTCGGATTCCGTCTGCGGGGATGCTAGTGATGTTTTTTGTCAAAGCGCCCAATTCGGCCTGAGAGTAACCGAATGCCCTGCCTAAATCTCGCAGGGCAGAGCGGGCGTGGTAGGTTTGGAACATGCATACTGACGCTACTTTCCCCGTTCCATAACGTTCGTAAACATAATCAGCCATTTGATCTCGGTAGCGGGCATCAAAATCAATGTCTATATCTGGTTTTTGGGCCCGTTCCAGGCTTAAGAAACGTTCAAAAAGCAGGCCGCGCCCAAAGGCATCCACATTGGTAATTTCTAAACAATAGACGACGACCGAATCCGCGGCGGAGCCTCGGCCCGCATAGCGGATCTTTTGTTTTTGCGCGTATTGGACAAGATCCCAAACCGTTAAAAAATAATCGGCCACATCAAGCTGCTCAATAATGTTCAATTCATGCTCAATGCGGCGGCGCAGCGGGGCGGTGATTGCGGGGTAGCGCCGCCTGGCTCCGGCCCAGGTTAGTTCAGTCAAAACCCTAATCGCTTTCCCGGGATTTTCTGTGGGGAAATAGCGGGGAAAAAGGTTTTGTTCAAGATTTAAAGCAGGTTCACAGCGTTCCGCGATCTTTAAAGTGTTGGCCACAGCCTGTGGAAAAGCGGCAAAGCGCTCTTTCATTTCAGTGGGCGAGGCAAAATAGTTTTCGCCGTTTAAAGGCCGCTCCGGATCAAGATCGCGCAGCGTGCTTTTCGTGCGTATGCAGATTAAAAGGTCATGAATGGGAAAATCCGCCTTAGCCAGATAATGGACGTTATTTGTTGCTGCGAGGGGAATGCTGAGTTCTCGGCTGAGTTGATACAGCAGGCCAAGCAGGTGCTTGGTGAAGGGCAGAAAAGTATTGATCATTTCCAGATAAACCCGATCCCTGCCAAAGATTTCCCGCAAGCGCAGCGCTTCGCGCTTAGCCCGGGCATAGTCTTTGCGTAAAAGGGCGAGGGATACCGCGGAGCGGTGGCAGCCGCTTAGCGCAATAAGATTTTGTCCGTTTTCTCGCAGCGCCTGCCAAGAAACGCGGCATTCCGTTTTGTTGGCATAACCCGCGGTCAAAATGCGGCAGAGAGAGCTGTACCCCGCTTCGTTTTCGGCCAGCAGAGTGAGGTGGCTGCCGTCTGCCAGCGTGATTTCCGCACCCTGAATCGGTTTGATGCCCAAAGAAAGGGCCGTTTTGTGAAATTCCACTGCCCCGCTTAAATTATTGTGGTCCGTTAAAGCGACCGCGGGCATGTTCCAGCGCGCGGCCTGTTCCAAAAGGTTTTGGATGGGGGCTGCCCCATCTAAAAACGAATAGGGGGAATGGACGTGTAAATGGACAAACACCTCTCTGCCTCCCAGTTTTAGCAATTTCCCAAACGGTATAAAATCCAGCGTTCTTCCCGGGGTAGGTAGTGCAGTTCACAAAGGGAATAGTCGGTGCTCACTTCATAGACGAATAGCTCCGGCTCCTGCAGCCACCACTGCCCCATCTCGCGCCAGTGGTTGAGGATGTATTTGATCCGGTAAGGGCGCTGATAACAAAAGGCGGCGGGAAAATTATTTTCCCGGCTAAGTTCAACGGGCTGATTAATTAGCTTGCTCATTTTTAAATTGCTCCTTCCAGATCAGTAAAAAACGCTCCCGGCGGGGCAGCTCCACACCTATTTGGGCAGGCAGGCGGGGAGGGAGGGGTACGGTTTTAGGGGCGGCCCGCTCCACAAACATCCCAAGTTGGGTGGGAGAAGTCTCCTGCAGCCCGGCTAGGCGCACTGTCAGGTGGGCTATGGGTTTGGCGGGCAGCAGACTCTGCACGGCCCGTTTGAAAACCTGCCACTGATCAGCCGCCTCTTTGAAGCGGCGCTCTGTGCGTAAAAGTTCCCCCTGTTCTGTGCCGATTTCCAGTTTTAGCAGGCCGGCCGCGCGGTTTTGCTCCCGTAGGGAAGCGGCTAATTCCTGTAGGCCTTGCTCAAGGTAGGGCAGAAGTTCGCGGGGTGTTAAAGGGCGTAAAAATCCGTCTAACACGGTGCAGTCCAAGGACCAGCTGAGTTCCGTAACATCCCGGCTGCGAAAGGGGCGGGTATCTTCCCCCCGGCCCAGCTGCCGTAAAAAATCGGCCCTGCTGCCGAATTGATTTGTCAGTTCCACCGGGGGCAGTGCGGCCAGCTCTCCAATTGTCCGCAGGCCGAGTTTTTCCAAACTGTCTGTTTCGGGCAGGGGCAGGCGGCTGAGGGGGATGCGGGCCAAAAACTTTTCTGTTTTTTCGGGCTCGATTACATTTTGCCCCGGGGGTGCATTATGGGCGGCCAGCTTGGCCACGAGTTTGCTTGCACCCGCACCCAAGATTGCCCCGGAGCCTTTCCGCTGCGCCTCTTGGTCAAAGTCAAATAAGAATTGTTCCAAAATGGTTTTTTGCCTAAAGCGAAGGTACCAGGCATGGGGGTATTCGGGTTCCAGATCTTGAGTATAAAGGCGGCAAAAATCATGCCACTTACCGGAGAACTGTTCGTATTCGGCAAGTTCAAGGCATTGGGTGAAAACAGGCCGATCGAGCCAAAAAACAGTCCGGGGACTGAGTTTGCTCGTTACCCCGTATTTTTTCAAGGCGGGGGAAAAATCCCAGATTTCTCCGTTTTGTGTTAGAATATAGTAAGCATCTTGCTGGGGTGGCTCAAAATGGTGGATATAAAAGTGGCGCAGGCCGCAGTAGACGATCATTTTCTTGCCCCTTTCGGAACATGTGTTCGCGATCTCCATTATATAGGGAACGTATGTTCCGGTCAAGATGGGAAAGGGTGGTAAGCGGTGGAAATTACTTTTTTGGGCACGGGTACATCCCACGGTGTGCCCGTCTTAGCTTGTGGCTGTTCCGTCTGCAAAAGTGAGAATCCGAAAAATAAGCGCACCCGCAGTTCCCTGTGGGTGCAAACACAGGGGGCGAGCATTCTTATTGACACCGCGACTGAATTTCGCCTGCAGGCGCTCCAAGCCGGCATTACAAGTGTGGACGGCGTTTTATACACCCACTGCCATGCGGATCATGTTTTTGGTTTTGATGATCTGCGGGTGTTTAGCGAACTCACTAAGCGGGACATCCCCGTTTACGGCAATGAATCCACAATCCGCGAACTGCGGGAGGTGTTCGGCTATGTTTTTCGCAAAACGCAAAAGGGGGGAGGCAAGCCCCGGGTAGAAACACGGACAGTTAAAGGCCCACTGCAGATCAAGAATGTCCGCGTCCGGCCCATCCCCGTTTTCCACGGCCGCCTGCCTATTTTAGGCTATCGTTTGGGTGGTATGGCTTATTTAACGGACTGCAGCAGCATTCCGCCCGCATCTTTAGATCTGCTTCAGGATTTAGAGGTACTGATTTTAGGTGTTGTGCGGTATGAACCGCACCCCACCCACATGCACGTTGAACAGGCCCTGCAGTTGGTAAAATTACTTGGGCCGCGGCAGACTTATTTTACCCATATTTCGCACCTACTCGAGCATGAACAGGTCAATAGGGCGCTTCCGGCGGGGGTTAGCCTGGCCTATGACCACTTAAAAATCAATATTGCGCGGGATTAAAGAGGAGGCGCGGCATATAGTGTAATGATCTTCGTTGAGGAGGAGAGCGATGATGATCATCCACAAGGAATACGCTTTGCGCCGATTTTGCGAAGTTCCGTTAAAACATGGTTCAAGCCGGGCTCTTTTGGAAAAAATGTGGCAGGATGCCAAGATTTTAAAGCAGGTGGTCTTCGTTACCAGGCGGGATTATCTGCCCAATACGATGCTCGTCGCCCAAGAGGGGGCGGCTGAAATCTCCTTTCGCCTGCAGCTTGGTGAGGTGGAGGCGGAGTCTCTGACTTTAACAAACGGAAAACTTCTGAAAGAACAGCAAAAAATGCGGATTAAACGCATTGACGATCCCCTGCGGGCCTGGGAGGCTTTGCAAAGTTTCAGCGGCCTTTTACATGTTCAACTTGTTTTTAAGGAAAAAACACCCGATTGGTATGGTGAAATTGTAGTGCCCAATGAGGCGGTGCCCTCCAATATCAGGACCCCCGGTTTTGCCGCCTTTGTCAGAGAACAGATCGATCTCCTTTTGTGGGCCATTACTTTGAAAGAAGAGATTGATCGAGCTCTGCGCAGCGGCGATCAGGGGCGGTTTGAGCAGGTAGTGCCATTATATAAAAAGGTTCGCCAATCCTGTTTTTGGCAGCTTTAAAGGCAGGAATCGCAGCCGGCCGCGTGGAATTCCCATACAGTCCAGTATTGGGGGTAGAAATTTTGCAAACAGTAGTCCGCAGGAAAAAAAGCCAGTTACGGGAATTGGTGGAGACAATCGGTTCCGCTTTACTTATTGCTGCTTTTATTATGATTTTTATTGCCAGGGCCTACACCGTGAACGGCGAATCCATGCTGCCAACGCTGCATCACGGCGAACGCCTTTTGGTGGATAAGATTTCTTATCGGTTTACAGAACCCGCCCGGGGTGAAATTATCGTTTTCAAAAACCCCGCCAATCAGAAGGAGCAGTTCATTAAAAGGGTTATCGGCCTGCCCGGGGATAAAATCCTCATTGACAAGGGTGTGGTTTATATCAACGATCAGCCGGTAGGAGAGGATTACACGTTAGCACCGGCGCGCATTGGGTTTTCTGCCCAAGTTGTCCCCGAAAACACCTATTTTGTCTTGGGCGACAACCGCAACAACAGTGAAGACAGCCGTTTTGGCCGAGTTGGGTTTTTGCCGCGCCAGTTGATTGTGGGCAGAGCGGTGTGGCGCTACTGGCCCTTGAATCGGCTCGCCTTTATCTTCAAACCGGAGGCTTTTCAGGCAGCTTTTTAACCGGGCTGATAATTCCGGCCGAAATGATTGTCTTAAAGGCGTCTTCTACGCTCATGTCCAAGGGGATGCAATCTTGGTTAGGTACCACCAAGCACACACCTGAAGTGGGGTTGGGAGTGGTGGGTACAAAGACGGTGGTGGAACGGGTTTTGATTTTGGCATCAAATTCGGGGATACCTTCATTAGTTACAAACGCCAGAGTGTACAAGCCCTCGCGGGGGTATTCCACCAGTACAACCCGCTGGAATCTTTCCGCATCGGTGGAGCTGGAAAACGCTTTGACGATCTGCTCCACCCCCTGGTAGATATTCTTAAAAATGGGGATGCCTAAAAGCAGGCTTTCGGCCCAGGTGAAAATTCTCCGGCCTATTACATTTGTGGTGAGGACACCTGTAGCAAAAATTAACAGAATAGTAAGAATTGATCCGGCACCGGGGACATGGTAACCGAACAGTTTTTTGATCACACTGCCAAAAATGCTGTCTACCGTGACCAAGCCAAAGACAAGTACATATATTGTGATCACACCCGGTAAAAGGATCAACAAGCCATTGATAAAATAACGTCGCACAGCAAACACCCTTTCTCCAATACGATTATAGCAGTCTTTGCACAATCAGTATATAAGGGGGAAGAAGAGTATGAATAATAAAATAGGTTTAGTTCTCTCGGGGGGCAGTGTGCGGGCGGCCGCCCAGATTGGCGTGTTAAAGGCACTGGAAGAATATTGTCTGGAACCTGATGTGGTTGTGGGCACCTCAGGCGGTTCTATTGTGGCTGCGCTGTATGCGGGCGGTTTAACGGCTCGGCAGCTGGAACAGCTGTTTTTAGACTACAGCAGGGCCAAGGGTGAGATCGTTGATATAAATTGGCCCGGAGCACTGCTGGCCCTGCTGACCTGGGATGTGAAGCGCCTATCCGGGGCAGTGCGGGGCGTCAATTTAGAAAAAATTGTTGCCGACAGCCTGCCCGTGAACAGTTTTCATAGGCTCACCAAGTGTGATCTGCTCATTCCCGCTGTAAATTTGAATAACGGCCAGCAGACAGTATTTTGTGCGCCGGAAAAACTAGGTTTGAAGCTGGTTGACGGGGAATACGCGGATTATCCGGTGCGGGCCGATCTGACCATTGCCCAGGCGGTGCGGGCCAGCATCAGCATTCCGGGCATTTTCGTACCGGCCGTTTTTGGCGATGCTCACGCGGACTGTTATGTGGATGGGGGGCTGAGGGATGGCTACCCCCTCAATATTGCGGTCCGCCTCGGTAGGGCAGAACGCATTATCGGCGTCAATCTCGGTTATGCGGGTATGCGCCGAGATACCGTCTTGGCGGAGGGCCCGGTTGAAATTTTAAGCCAAGCGCTGGATATTATGATGCGGGCCCAATACGAGGATCGCCTGGAGGATCGGGCTTTAAGCAGCAGCAAGATCATGACGATCAACCCTTTGATCTATGATATTGGCACCTTTGAGGTAGAATATATCCCGGACATGATTCAGCGGGGCTATACCGTTGCCGCCAAGCTTTTTGCAGAATGGGGCCTTACAAGGGGCAGCGGGGGCAATGTGCAATCTTTCTTTGGCAGATTCCGCGGTTTTCGGGATTACCCCGCCAAGGGCACACCGTATTTTCAAGAACTGTTAGCAAACCAAATCAAGCGGCCCGGGCAGGTTCCGAAATCGGCTGTCCCGGTGGCGCAATAGCGGCGCAACAGCGGCGCAGTAGCGGCACAATAGCGGAGGATAATCTTTTGCGGTTGTCTTAGCTTTTGGAACATGCTACCATAAGGGGGAAGAGCGGGCGCTTTGGCGGCCTTTCTCTTCCTACCTTGTGCGAATTAGGGTATAATGATAGTATTAGACGGGT
>CAZVDE010000038.1:0-15455 GCA_964626065.1 uncultured Clostridiaceae bacterium
CGGCAGAGCACCGGACTTTTAATCCGGGTGTCCCGCGTTCGAATCGCGGATGGCTCACCATTTTCCATAATCGGGCAGGCGTGGCGGAATTGGCAGACGCGCTAGACTTAGGATCTAGTGGGTATTCCCCGTGAGAGTTCGACTCTCTCCGCCTGCACCATTTTTTTGTGTACAGATACACTGCCCAGTGTACTTTTTTTGCGTTCATTAAGAAGGGGGAACCACACCATGACCACTAATCTGGAAAAATTGGAAAACAGTAGGGTAAAACTTACTGTGAATATTGACGCTGAAGAATTGGAGAAAACGATCGATGAAGCCTATCGGCGGGCAGCCAAGAAGATTAGCCTGCCCGGGTTTCGCAAGGGCAGGGCTCCGCGTCAGCTGATTGAATTGAATTACGGGCCCAATGTTTTTTTGGAGGATGCCCTCGACATCCTACTGCCAAGGGCTTATGAGAAAGCACTTACCGAGACTGAAATCCGGCCTGTGGAGCAACCGGTCGTTGATGTGGAGGAAATCGAACGCGGTGTAGGGGTAACTCTCATATTCGAAGTGGACGTTTATCCCCGGCTTGAACTGGGAAAATATAAGAGCCTGCAGGCGGAGCGCACTGCTGTGCGGATAGATGAAGAAGATGTGCTAAAAGTGCTGGAACAGCAGCAAGAACGCAGTGCTCAGCTTGTGGTTGCCGAGCGCACCACAGTTCAGAAAGGGGATTTCGCCACCCTCGATTTTATCGGTTCCATCGATGGGCAGCCTTTTAGCGGTGGGGCGGCTGAGGATCACACATTGGAAATTGGTTCGGGGCAGTTTATTCCCGGTTTTGAAGAACAGCTGATTGGTTTGGAACTGAACGTTCAAAGTGAAATTGAAGTCACATTTCCCGAAGACTATCACGCGGAAAACTTAGCGGGCAAGCAGGCAGTGTTCGAAGTTACCGTCAAAGAGCTGAAGGAAAAACACCTGCCCGAACTGGATGATGAGTTCGCCAAGGACATGGGTGACTACGAGACACTTGATGAATTAAAAGCAGATATTCGGAAAAACTTAGAGGACGAAGCCACCCGCAGAACAACTGATGAGCTGGAGAATAGACTATTAGAGCTGATCGCTGCCGATAGTGAGGTGGAGGTTCCCGCTTCAATGGTTGCGCACCAGGCAGAGCATCTGCTGGAGTACTTTTTCGAGAACTTGCGGAGGCAGGGGCTGGATGAGGAAAAATACTTAGAAATCACCGGTCAAAGCCGAGAGGAACTGCTTGAACAGTTTGAACCGCAGGCCCAAACCCAGATAATCCATGATCTTATTTTGGAATCCGTGTTTGCACAGGAAGGTATCACGGTAGGTGAAGAAGAAGTGAATAGTAAGATTGAGGAATATATGGGATCTAGTTCCGACATGGAAGAAGAGCTGGCGGAACGTTTGCGCGAATATTGGAATGAACAAAGGGCGAATATCGAATCGGCGCTGCAGAGGGAAAAAGCGCTGCAGTTCATAATAGATAACGCTGAAATTACGGAAGTTGAGCGGGTAGAAGAACCGGCGGAGATACCGGCGGAGATACCGGCGGAAGAATAGATAGAAAGGCGGGAGAATTATGAGTGTTTTAATTCCCATGGTTGTAGAGCAAACAAATCGCGGAGAACGGGCTTTCGATATTTATTCCCGTCTCCTCAAGGACAGGATAATTTTTATCGGCGGGCCCATCGAGGATAACGTTGCCAACTTGGTCATTGCCCAGCTGTTGTTTTTGGAATCGGAAGATCCCGACAAAGACATCAACTTGTATATTAACAGTCCGGGCGGGGTAGTATACTCGGGATTGGCCATTTACGACACAATTCAATATATTAAGGCGGATGTTTCCACGATCTGTGTGGGCATGGCGGCCAGTATGGGAGCGCTACTTTTGGCCGCGGGAACGGAAGGCAAAAGATTCGCACTGCCTAATTCCCGGATCATGATTCACCAGCCATTGGGTGGGGCGCAAGGGCAAGCAAGTCAAATTGAAATTCAGGCCCGTGAGATTCTGCATCTAAGATCCAGAATCAATCATATCTTGCATAAGCACACGGGGCAGCCGCTGGAGAAAATTGATCGAGATACTGATCGAGATTATTATATGTCCTCCGATGAGGCAGCAGAATATGGCCTGATTGATGGGGTTTTAACCAAACATCAACTTGAGCGGAAAAAACAGTAGGATTAAGCGAGGTGATATGATGTTCAAATTTGGCGATGAAAAGGGTCAATTAAAATGCTCCTTTTGCGGTAAAATGCAGGAACAGGTAAAGAAACTCATCGCCGGCCCGGGGGTCTACATCTGCGATGAATGTATAGAACTCTGCAACGAGATCATCGAAGAGGAATTCACAGAAGACCACGAAGTTGAACTCGACAGCATTCCCAAGCCTAAGGAGATCCGAGAGGCTTTAGATGAATACGTGATCGGGCAGGATGAAGCGAAGAAGAACCTGTCCGTGGCCGTCTACAATCATTACAAGCGGATTAACAGCAATCTGCAGACGGACGATGTGGAACTGCAAAAGAGCAACATTTTAATGCTGGGGCCTACGGGGAGCGGGAAAACATTTTTAGCGCAAACGCTGGCTCGCATTCTCAATGTGCCTTTTGCCATTGCGGACGCCACTAGCCTGACTGAAGCCGGTTATGTGGGTGAGGATGTGGAAAACATCCTCTTGAAGTTGATCCAGGCCGCGGATTACGATGTGGAGAGGGCCGAACGGGGGATCATCTATATTGATGAGATTGACAAAATTGCTCGCAAGTCCGAAAATCCCTCCATTACTAGAGACGTTTCGGGCGAAGGCGTGCAGCAGGCCCTTTTGAAAATACTGGAAGGAACGGTTGCCAGTGTGCCGCCGCAGGGGGGTAGGAAGCATCCGCACCAGGAGTTTATCCAGGTGGATACGACCAACATTCTCTTTATTTGTGGCGGGGCTTTTGATGGACTGGAGAAAATCATTGAACGCCGCATCGGCCAAAAGAGCATTGGGTTCGGGGCGGAGATTGTTTCTCGTGAGGAGAAAAAAATCGGCGATACGCTGCGGCAGAATATGCCTGAAGATTTACTGCGCTACGGGCTGATTCCTGAGTTCATCGGGCGGGTGCCTGTGGTTTGTGCCCTGGATGCCCTCGATTTAGATGCGCTGATTCAGATCTTAACGGAGCCTAAGAACGCTTTGGTGAAACAATTCCAAAAGCTACTGCATATGGATGGCGTAGCCTTGGAGTTCGAGCCTGAAGCGCTGAAGATGGTCGCGGCCAAAGCCATGGAGCAAAAAACGGGGGCGCGGGGCTTGCGGACCGTTTTAGAGGGGATTATGCTGGATATTATGTATAATATACCTTCGCAGCGCGATGTATCCAAATGTGTCATAACCAAGGCTGCGGTGGAGAAAAGAGAACAGCCCCTTCTAGTGCGAAGTAAGGCGAAGGGTAAAGAGGAAATAGCATAGAATGGGAAGAAAGCTAAAAGATGAGTCGGGTCCGCCCGCCTCATCTTTTTCCTTTCCGGGGACATAATAAGTGTTGTGATCTGGGGAAAGGAGAACTTCAATGGGAATACTTGCGTTGATCAATCTGTTTTTTGCGATTGTGATTGGCCTTTATTTCTGGAACCTGCTGCGGCAGCAGCAGAGCAACAAATTCGCCGTCAATCGCGAGTCCCGCAAGGAACTGGAAAAATTGCGCCGTTTGAATACAATTGCCTTGACAGAGCCCCTATCCGAGCTGACAAGGCCCAAAGATTTTCGGGAGATTATCGGCCAGGAGGATGGGCTTAAGGCGCTGCGGGCTGCCCTGTGCGGGCCTAACCCCCAGCACGTAATCATCTACGGGCCCCCGGGTGTAGGCAAAACGGCCGCGGCGCGCGTTGTGCTGGAAGAGGCAAAGGCGAACGGGCTTTCACCCTTCAAGGCCGAAGCGGCATTTGTAGAAGTGGATGCCACAATCGCTCGTTTCGACGAGCGGGGGATTGCCGACCCCCTTTTAGGCTCTGTGCATGATCCTATCTACCAGGGGGCGGGCCCCTTGGGGGTTGCCGGTATCCCCCAGCCCAAACCGGGGGCGGTGACTAAGGCGCACGGCGGAATTCTCTTTATCGATGAAATCGGTGAATTACACCCGGTACAGCTGAATAAGTTATTAAAAGTACTGGAGGACCGCAAGGTGTTTTTGGATAGCGCCTACTACTCCCCTGAGGACAATAATATCCCCTCTCACATCCACGAAGTGTTTCAGAATGGCCTTCCGGCCGATTTTCGTTTGGTAGGCGCCACGACCAGGCTCGCCAACGAATTGCCCGCCGCTTTGCGTTCCCGCTGCCTTGAAATTTATTTCCGCAATTTGGGCCCGGATGAGGTCGGGATTATTGCCGAGAATGCGGCCCGAAAAATCGAATACCCGCTGCATCCCCATGCTTTGGCAGAAATAAAACGGTTTGCGGGTAATGGTCGAGATGCGGTAAATATTTTGCAAATTGCGGCGGGGGTTGTTTTAAGTGAGGGGCGCAACAGGATTGACAGGGCCGATGTAGAATGGGTCCTTAACTGTGGGCAATATTCGCCCCGATCTGAAATGCGGATCGGGAAGGAACCGGCTGTGGGAGTGGTCAACGGTTTAGCAGTCTATGGCGCTAATCAGGGCGCGGTGATTGAGATAGAAGCGACCGCGATCGAAGTTGAAAGATCCCGGGGTACCCTGCTTGTGACGGGCATTATGGAAGAAGAGGAATTTGGCGGGCGGGGCCGGACGGTGCGCCGTCGTTCGCAGGCCCGCTGTTCAGTGGAAAACGTGCTTACGGTGCTGCGCACCCGGTTTCAGCTGCGGCCCGAGGATTATGACATCCATATCAACTTCCCCGGGGGCATTCCGGTAGACGGCCCTTCAGCAGGCGTGGGCATGGTCACCGCCATTGCCTCCGCAATCACGGGCCGGCCGGTTTCTAATACGGTAGCGATGACCGGCGAAGTGACAATTCGGGGAGGAATAAAAGCGGTGGGAGGCGCCGTCCCGAAAATCAGGGCCGCTCAGGAGGCGGGGATCGGTAAAGTTCTGCTCCCTGCCGACAATTGGCAGGAACTGTTTGCCAGCTTAGAAGGCGTGGAAGTCATACCCATTAGCAGAGTCGGTGACGTACTCGAACAGGCCTTGGTGGGCGAAACTCAGCCGATGCCCGCTGCAATTTCTTCTCCTACCCAGAGTACCCTGTTAGGTGCCGCCTCTAATGTTTTAAGATGAATTTCCCCACCTCTTATAACTATGGTACAATATAGATAAGGTTGAACCACACATGGGGGTGTAGAATTGGTACAAAAAGTTTCGTATCAGACATTTCCGTTGCTACCTCTCCGTGGAACGCTCGTATTTCCCTATATGGTGACACCGCTTGAAGTGGGACGCCAGAGATCGATTGAAGCCGTTGAGCAGGCTATGCTTAAAGATCGGCACATAGTTTTAGCGGCACAGCATCAAGTGGCCACCGAAGAGCCGGGGCCTGAAGATATTTTTAACATTGGCACTTTGTGCGAAATCAAACAGATCCTGAAGGTACCGGAGGGCCAAGTGCGGGTTTTGGTCGAAGGTGTCTCAAGGGTCAGCCTGGAGCAGATCGATGATGGGGACGGCTACTACGAAGCAACGGTAAATGTCATTGCAGAACAAGATGGAAATATGGATACATTCGAGCTTGAGGCTCTGATGCGCATAGTTAAAGAGCAGTTCGAAAAGTATGTTCGTTTGGGTAGAAAGATACCCGCTGAGGTACTCGTTTCAATCAGCAGCATTAATGAACCGCATCGTTTAGCGGATACAATAGCAAGCCAGCTTCTGGTTTCTTTCCGGGAAAAACAGGGTTTGTTGGAGGATTTCCCCGTCGACAAGCGCTTGGAAAAGATTTTGCATTTGCTGTATAGGGAACGGGAAATTCTAGGCCTGGAAAAGGACATTCAGCAGCGCGTTCGCCAGCAGATGGAAAAGGCCCAACGGGAATATTATCTGCGCGAACAGATCAAAGCGATCCAGATGGAACTGGGCGAGCGGGATGAAAAGGGCGGCCGCACCGAAACGGAAGAAATGAAGGAAAAACTAGAAAAAGCCAAGCTCCCCAAGGAAGCAAAGGCAAAAGCCCTGCATGAAATCCACCGTTTGGAGCGCATGTCGCCCATGTCAGCTGAGGCCACCGTTGTCCGCAATTACATCGACTGGATGCTTTCACTGCCCTGGTCAAAACGGACGAAAGACCGCCTGGATCTTGCCAAGGCGGAAGAGATACTTGATGAGGATCATTACGGCCTTGCTAAAGTTAAGGAACGCATTTTGGAATTTTTGGCCGTTCGGCAGTTGACTAAATCTTCTAAAGGCCCGATTTTATGTTTGGTGGGCCCGCCCGGTGTGGGGAAAACCTCCTTGGCACAGGCCGTGGGGACTGCCCTTAATCGAAATTTTTCCCGTTTATCTCTGGGCGGTGTGCGGGATGAAGCGGAAATAAGGGGCCACCGGCGCACTTATATTGGGGCTATGCCCGGGCGGATTATTCAGACCATGAAGAATGTGGGCAGTCTTAATCCCGTAATTGTCCTGGATGAAATTGATAAAATGACGGCTGATTTCCGCGGTGATCCCTCTTCAGCCCTCCTGGAGGCTTTGGATCCCGAGCAAAATCACCGTTTCGGCGATCATTATCTGGAAGTACCCTTTAATTTGTCCGAGGTTCTGTTTATAACCACCGCTAACGTACTGCACTCCATCCCCCATCCGCTTAGGGACAGGATGGAAATTATTGAAGTACCCGGCTATACCGAATATGAAAAGCTGGAGATAGCCAAACGCCATCTATGGCCGAAGCAGCTCGAGAACAACGGGCTGCGGGAGGAACAGATTCAGATTTCGGATAACACAATTTATAAAATAATCAATGAATACACGAAAGAGGCCGGCGTGCGTAATCTAGAACGATCATTGGGTACCGTGTGCCGCAAGGTGGCCACCGAGATTGTGAAAGGTACCGCGACGGGTGCTCGCATCACCGTTTCTAATCTAGCCAAATATTTGGGTATACCTCGTTATCGCTTATCGCTGATTGATGGTGAAGACAAGGTGGGTGTAGCGACCGGGCTTGCCTACACGCAGGTGGGCGGCGAGACTCTCGCCATAGAAGTCACGGTCGTGCAGGGTAAGGGAAAACTTACATTAACCGGTAAACTGGGTGAAGTAATGCGTGAATCCGCTCATGCGGCTTTAAGTTACCTGCGCTCGCGGGCTGATGAATTGAGCATTGATCCACAGTTTTATGAACAGGCCGACATTCACATGCATATTCCGGAAGGCGCCATACCCAAAGACGGACCATCCGCAGGCATTACAATCGCTACTGCACTGGCCAGCGCCTTGACCAACAGGCCTGTGCGCCACGAGGTATCTATGACGGGTGAAATTACGTTAAGGGGCAGGGTTCTGCCGGTGGGGGGGATTAAAGAGAAGATTCTGGCGGCCCATCGCGCGGGCGTGACCCGCATTCTATTGCCGGCTGAAAACGAAAAGGACCTGGAGGATATTCCGGATAACGTTTTGAATAAGTTAAAGATTGACTTGGTGGAACACATGGACGAAGTGCTGGCTTTCGCCCTGTTTCCCGATGCCGTACCCGATTCTGCCCTCAATTTTCCCATCCCGCCTGCCTCGGTTGAGCAGGAACAACCTTGGCTCGGTGATCAATAAATGAGCCTGAATATACAAAATGCGCAGTTTTTAACAAGTGCGGTTAACAGCGCCGGTTATCCACCCCACGCTCTACCTGAGATAGCCCTGGTGGGGCGGTCCAATGTGGGTAAATCATCACTGATTAATACGCTTGTAAACCGCCGGAAGTTCGCTCGAGTCTCAAACCAGCCCGGTAGGACTCAAACGATCAATTTTTACCTTGTTGATAAATTATGCCTTGTGGACTTACCCGGTTATGGGTTTGCCAAGGTGCCGGACAGTGTGCGTCTGCAGTGGGGGCCTATGATTGAGGGGTATTTGACGGGCAGGGATAATCTTAGGGGGGTTATCCAGCTTGTGGACGTACGCCATGGGCCCAGCTCCGATGACAGACAGATGAATGCTTGGCTGCGCGCGATGGACATGCCCTATCTCCTGGTTGCTACAAAAGCGGATAAGATAAGCAGAGGGCAGTATTCGCGGCAGGCAAAAATAATCCGCCAGGATTTGGGGGTTGAACCCATTTTGTTTTCCGCGCAAACACGGCAGGGCCGCGAGCAGGTTTGGAAGGCTGTCTTCAGTCTCTGCAAAAAATAAGGAAATTTGCCCACGGGGGGGAGCGGTTTTGCGGAAACAGAGCTTGTCGAAGGGTTATTATCTATTGATTGCGGTGGTTGCGGTTGCGGCCTTGGCAGGTGGAATATTTTTCTTCAGCGGAATCCCCACAGAGAACTGGTTGGAACTGGCGCTGATTATCGCTTTGTTTGTCTATCTGCATGCCGGGGTGGTGGCCATGGGTGCTGATCCGAATAACACTCTTTCCGCTGCAGTGATTTTCCCGGTCATCTATCTTTACGGGACGACACCCGGTATGCTGATGGGCATTGTGGCGGGAATTGTGGATGGCAGAATGCGAAATAGGGGCTTTGCCCGTTCTCTATTTAACTCGGCGCAGCTTGCCCTGGGCGCTTTGGTCAATTCGCTGCTGTTCGTTTGGTTAGGCGGGCTTTGGGGGATGGCACTGGGGGCTGCCACAAATGTGATTGTGAACACTCTGTTGGTGTCCCTTGCTGTGGCGCTCTGGGGCGGGACAAGCTGGCGGTCCGTGCTGTCTCGTTCCGGGGCTAGGGCTCTGCCCGGTAATGCGGGGACCGCTTTTATCGGGGTGATCTTCACGCTCTTTTTTGCAGCATACAATTTTTGGGGGCTGCTAACATTCAGCTTATTTTTGATTTACTTAGCGCAGCTGCTCAAAATGGCCTCCGAGATCAGCGGTGAGAGGACGATGCGCCTCGAATTAGAAGAGGAATTGCTCGTTGACGAGATGACACAAGCCTACAATTTTCGTTTTTTGTCGGAATGGCTCAATGAGCCGGCCCGCGTCGAAACAGCCGTCCTATACTTGGACATTGACGATTTTAAAATATTCAACGATCTGTACAGCCATGCGGAGGGCGATCAGGTGTTGAAGGTCTTAGTAGAGACAGTCTCCAACTGCATTAGGGCAGATGATAAAGTGGTTCGCTATGGCGGTGACGAATTTGTGGTTCTTCTTCCCGGTATGGGACCGAAGGCCGCTTATACTGTCGCGGAGCGAATTGTGGCTAATTTGGAAAAACTATCGTTTGCAACCTGGCAGCATAAAATCACGGTGTCCATCGGTATTGCTACCTACCCCCATGATACTTCCGATAAGCGCCAGCTGCTGTTAATGGCGGATCAGGCTATGTATCAGGCCAAAGCGGCGGGGAAAGATACCATTCGGCTGTGGAGTCAAAAAGATCCGGCTTAGGTTTTCTACAAAACGAAAGTGGTCTCGGAAGGCGGCAGGAATCGGCACACTTTCCTAGAAATTATTGCTAACGGTATATGTCAGGCAAAGGGGTTGGCGGGGTGAAAGAGGCGCGTGCTTCCAAATCATTCTTGATATTGGTTATTGCCGCGAGTGCAGCAGCGGCGGCCGGGTTTGTCATTTTTTATGATGGGCTTTCTTTTGCGAATTGGTACACTCTTTTGCTTCTTACAGCCCTCATGCTGTATCTGCAGACTTTTACCGTAAAATTCAGTGAACGGATGAGCTTTTCCCTTTCCACCGCGACCATTTCCCCCATTATCTATTTTTTCGGTACTACCTGGTCTATGCTGGTTTTTGGTATTTCAGCCATCGTTGACGGTCTACATAACCGTAAGCAGGCCGATCGGGTTGTCTTTAATATCGCGCAGTTCATGCTCAGCGGCTTGGCCGGATCACTCGTTTTCAAATTTTTGGCCGGGGCCCTGCAGGAATTTTGGGTCGGCGAGACTGTGGCTATGGCCTTAGGTTTGTTCTGCTATATTATTGCCAACTTTGCCTTAGTTGTGCGGGCGGTATCCATCTTTAGGGGTGAAACGTGGTGGTCTCAGTTTAAGATGTACGGCTATGCGATCCTGCGTAATAGTCTGGGAACAGGCTTCATCGGCCTAATCTTTACGTATTTTATCCGCCGCTATCATTTTTGGGGTGCGGTAGTCTTCGGTGCTTTATTGATTTACTTGGGTGAAATGTTGAAAACGGCCGTGTCCGTAACGGGGGAACGGTCTAGGCGCCGGGAATTAGAAAGTGAACTGCTCGTCGATGAGATGACCCAAGCCTACAATTTTCGCTATCTGAATCAGTGGTTTAATGACCCCCGGGAAGATAAGGTCGCTGCCTTGTTTTTAGATGTGGACAACTTTAAAGGGTTCAACGATCGGTACGGCCACGCGGAGGGCGATCGGGTCTTGAAGCTGATGGTGGAGACGATCAATAAAAGCGTACGGGCCAGCGATAAAGTAATCCGCTATGGCGGGGATGAGTTTGTTATTCTTCTTTTCGGTATGGGCAAAGACGGTGCTTTGCGCACAGCCGAACGGATAGTGGAGAACGTTAATTGCTCTGTTTTTAAACTTTGGGACCTTCCCGTTACAGTATCGATTGGGATTGCCTCCTCTCCGGACGATACAAGAGACAAAAGGCAGCTGCTGTTAATGTGCGATCAGGCGATGTATGAAGGAAAAAAACATAAAACCAACTCTATTCAGCTCTGGAAGCCTGAAGAGATAGTGGGGTAGAAGGGCGGCCCATTCGTGCTGCGCCATGTTCTAAAGGCTCTCCGGGAGTCTTTTTTACAATGGGGAGGGACATTAAAATGGACGGAATGCAACGCGACTACGGTCCTCTCTTGCAAGAAACGGTGCAGAGCCACCGCCGCTATACTTCCCTGGGTCAAGTGGCCAGCTATATTCCGGAATTAAAAAAAGGAAATGCATCTTTTGCCGGCTGTGCCCTAATGGCCCCTTGGGGCCTGTATGAAGCGGGGGATACGCGACAGCCTTTTACGCTGCAGAGTATTTCCAAAGTTTTTTCACTTCTGGTCGCTTTAGAAAAAAGAGGCGTGGAGTCTGTTTTTGCCAAGGTGGGCTCCGAGCCTACCGGAGATTCTTTCAACAGTATCGTTAAACTAGAGACATCTGAGCAAAAACCGTTGAACCCCATGATTAACGCGGGCGCCATCGCTGTTTGCTCCTTGATTCCGGGTAATTCAGTCCATGAACGCCTAGCTTTAATTACTGATCTATTGCAGAGCATCCTCGGCCGCCAAGTGTATGTGGACGAAGATGTCTATCGTTCCGAAAAGGAGACGGGACACCGCAATCGGGCTCTGGCCTATTTTCTCAAGGATATTAACGGCCTCGAGGGTGATGTGGAGGAGGTTTTGGATCTTTATTTCCGTCAGTGTTCGCTCTTGGTGGATTGTGCGGATTTGGCACGCCTGGGTATGTTTTTGGCCTCTAAGGGTGTTGATGCTGCCGGGAAGGCTCTTATTGCACCGGAGTTGATTCGTTTAGTAACTACTTTTATGGTAACGTGCGGTATGTACAATGCTTCCGGCGAATTTGCGATACAGGTGGGAATTCCGGCTAAGAGCGGCGTCTCCGGCGGCATCTTAGGTGTGGTGCCGGGCAAGTGCGGGGTGGCCGCGTTCGGTCCGGCCCTTGACGAAAAGGGTAATAGTGTGGTGGGTGTCAGGATGCTGCAGCATTTGTCCCGAACCTTGGATCTAAGTATTTTTTGAGGGGAGAGTTTGATGGCTAAGGAGCGGCGCGTTACTTTTTCCACCCGCAGATTTTTGATTGGCAGGGCGGG
Source organism: uncultured Clostridiaceae bacterium (assembly GCA_964626065.1). Taxonomy (GTDB): domain Bacteria; phylum Bacillota; class Limnochordia; order Darwinibacteriales; family Darwinibacteriaceae; genus UBA3910. Next base: position 11,891 of record CAZVDE010000038.1, read on the forward strand.
CCCCTTTCCCCGCCTCGTTTTTCGCGAGGATGTCATGCTGCACTTAGATCAGTTTTCCCATCTGCATACCCATGGAGAACATGGTGGATTTTTGCTGGGAAAAAAGCGGGAGCTGAAAAGTGCGGAACGCTACGAAGTATTGGTGGAACGATTTGTGCCCGTGGCCCAAACGGAGGATGCGGCCCGCCTCGTTCTTACCGAAGCCCATCTGCAAACGGTACAGAGAGCTTTGCACCAAAGTGAGGAAGAAGCCACGATCGTTGGTTGGGCCCATACCCACCCGGGCTTTGGCGTGTTTTTGTCCAATTTCGATAAAGAACAGCATCTGCGTTTCTTTCCCGAACCGTGGCACATAGCTTACGTTATGGACAACCAGGCCAACCAGCGGGCCGCTTATCATGTTGTGGATGGCGAATGGCACTGCCTGGAAGGTTATTATATTTTAAAGGAAATGGCCCATAATGAGATCGTCCTGACAGCAGGGAGACCCAAAAAACGTCGGTTGCCGGCTGCTTCGCTCTTTCTCCTGCTGCTTTTATTAATCGGTGCCGCGGGATTGGGTTATGGCTGGCTGCGCCGCCAGGCCGCGCCGTCTGTACAGGCACCCCCTTCAACGTCCCTACCCGCGCAGACGGGGGAGAGGCCCGCGGCAGCTGATCACAAACTCGCATCTGAACAGGCAAAAGATAGCAACAAAGCGGTGGCGGACACCGTTTTACCCGAGGAGCGGGAAACCAGGTCCGCGGAATATATTGTGCAGCGAGACGACAACCTATGGAAAATAGCGGATAAGCTGTGGGGCGATCCCCATCTATTTCCGCTCATAGCTGAGATGAATGATCTGCAGGATCCGGGTTTTCTTCCGGTTGGCAAGGTTTTGCTCATTCCCGAACGCCCGCGTGATGTAAAGTGAATATTCTGAACAGGGGTATGATAATTCAGAAAATAGCAGGACTTTTTCTGTCACCCTAGAATAAGGACAAAACCCGGGAGGTTAGGGAGGCAGGCAGATTAATAGACTCGATCCTTTGTTTGTTCAGTCTTCGCTGGATTTTCTGGGCAAGGCCTGCGAAGGCCGGCCCCATCTGCGTGTTAAGATCGCAGTGGATTGCGTGGAAAAAGGTTATGCCACTCATGAGCAGGTGGCCCAATTTTTGGGCATCGGCACCAAACGCTGGCAGCAATTTTATGATAATTTCCGGGAAGGCGATCTCAGGCGCATACCCGAGGACTTGAAAGTCCTAGTGCCTTCCCGGGATTTGAGGTACCTAACCGGTTTTACGGCTGAACAGTTTGACATTCTCCAAAGAGCGCTGCAGGTCCCCTTTTTGGTCAGCGAGGGGATCGATGAACAGCATCCCTTAATAAAAGAGCTTAATGTTCTTGTTGTTCTCGGCGTGATTTTAGTTGGCCGCCATGACCAATTTCAAAGTTATAAATTGAAACTGACTTGGTGAGGATGTTGAACAAAGCCCACGGCGAACGAGCCGTGGGCTTCAATATCCCTAGTGGTCTTTTTGCTTTATTTCCTTCTTTATTGTTTCAGCAAATTCACTCAGGCCTAGCGAACCTAAATCCCCTTCTCTGCGGTGCCTGACAGAAACAGTGCCCGAATCGCGCTCTTTAGAACCTACAATGAGCATGTAAGGGATCTGCTGCAGCTGAGCCTCGCGAATCTTTTTACCCAGCTTTTCATTGCGGCGGTCCACCTCCACCCTCAGTCCATCGTTAAACAGAGCGTGCGCCACTTCGTTGGCGTAGGGAAGGTAATCGTCACCCACCGGAATTACCTGTATTTGCACAGGGGCCAGCCAAGTAGGGAAGGCGCCCGCATAGTGTTCTGTTAAAATGGCGATGAAACGTTCTAACGCACCATAGAGCACTCTGTGGATCATGACCGGGCGCTGTCTTTCATCGTTTTCATCAACGTAAGTGAGGTCAAAGCGTTCGGGCATGGCAAAGTCCAGTTGAATTGTGGCACACTGCCAGGTGCGGCCGATGCTGTCTTCTAAGTGAAAGTCGATCTTGGGTCCGTAAAAAGCACCGTCCCCTTCATTGACCACATACTTTAATTGCCTCACTTCCAAGGCGTTTCTCAGTGCCTCGGTAGCTTCTTCCCAGACCGCATCCTCGCCGATTGCGTTTTCCGGTTTGGTGGAAAGCTCAACGTGGTATTTAAAGCCAAAGACCTTATAGATGCTGTCTACGAAATCGATCACTTCCACGATTTCCGCCTGAATCTGGGAAGGGAGCATGAAGATGTGGGCATCATCTTGCGTAAAGGCCCTAACACGCATTAAACCGTGCAGTGTCCCTGATAATTCGTGGCGGTGGACAAGGCCCATTTCGGCCATCCGGATCGGGAAGTCCCTGTACGAGTGCAGCTTGCGCTTGTAAACAAGCAGTGCACCCGGGCAGTTCATGGGTTTGACCGCGAAAATCTGTTCATCAATCTCGGAAAAATACATGTTTTCTCTGTAATTGTCCCAATGCCCTGAACGGTGCCATAGGTCTTCGTGCAGCATTATGGGGGTTTTTATTTCCACATAACCCCTTTTGCGGTGTTCTTCGCGCCAAAAATTCTCCAGTTCGTTGCGGAGAACCATGCCCTTGGGGTGGAAGAACGGAAACCCGGGGCCTTCCTCTTGGATGCTGAATAAATCAAGCTGGCGGCCTAACACCCTATGATCCCGCTTGGCCGCTTCCTCCAGCCGGCGTAGGTGCTCTCGCAGTTCTTTGCCGCTTAAAAAGGCAGTGCCGTAGATGCGCTGCAGCATGGGCCGCTTAGAATCACCCCGCCAATAGGCACCTGCAATATTTTGCAGCTTAAAATGTTTTACCTGTGCGGTGCTTTCCAAATGGGGCCCACGGCACAGGTCTACAAACTCGCCCTGTCGGTAAATGCTGACCACCGGGTCCAGCTCGGCCAGGAGTTCAAGTTTGTAATCCTGATCCTGTTCAGCGAACATTTGTACAGCATCCGCGTTGCTGATTTCTGCGCGCACTATGGGTAGATCTTCGGCGATGATCTTTTCCATCTCAGCCTCAATAGATTCCAGATCCTCCGGAGAAAAACGGTGATTAAGATCGAAATCGTAGTAGAACCCATCTTTGATTACCGGTCCAATGGCAATTTTAGTGTCCGGCCACAGCCGCAGTACCGCTTGGGCCATAATATGGGCCGTTGTATGGCGCAGTACTTCCTGTCTATCAACTGCTGCGTTGTTATTCATCAATGATCGTCCTTTCTTTTGGTAAAATAAAAACCCCGCCCCAAATGGGACGAGGTTGTCGCGGTTCCACCCAAATTGACCGCTAAAAAGCGATCCACTCTGCGTACGTTTAACGGCGTCCCGGCCCCGCTTAGTGTCATTTCAGCGGGCAACTCCCAGGTGGTATTCACCAAATCTTCCCTGGAGGGGCTTTCAGCCGTGACCCCCGTTCCTGTCAGGTTCGATGCCGGTTACTTGTCCTGATCATCGTTATTGTCATCTCACTCTGTTTATCTAAGAATAGTTCTCTTTAGTGGATTTGTCAAGGGGTATTTCGGAGTGTTCCTTTCCTT
>CAZVDE010000039.1:0-15230 GCA_964626065.1 uncultured Clostridiaceae bacterium
GCTCATCAATCCGGTTCGCCCAAGATTACCACCGAATTATACTCTGTTGTGGCCAGCCTATCCCCCCGAGGAGACCAAGCCAAAGACTTAAGGCCCCAACCGTCCCCGGCGTAGGTGAACAAAATTTCACCGCTCTGCACATCCCAAATGCGCACGGTGCCGCTGTGGCTGCCGCCCGCCAGATAACGCCCGCAGGGCGACCACCGCACAACGGTAACGACATTTTTGCCTCCCACCAGTGTCTGGATTACCTTTTCCGCCTCCAGATCCCAAATATAGATGGCGCGATCGTGGCCGGAACTGGCCAAATACTTACCATTCGGGGACCAATCCAGAGATTGAATCCAATCTGTGTGTCCCTCCAGCTTTTTGACCGCTTTTCCTGTCACCCCGTTGTAAATATGGATATCCTGGTCGTAGCCGCCAAAGGCAATCTCATCGCTGCCGGGCGACCAGGCCACCGTGGTAATCCAGCCCAGAGGATTTTGCATGCCCACCAGCTGTGTGCCTGTGGGGATTTCCCAAACTGCCACCGTTTTATCCCAGCTGGCGCTGGCCAGCCTCTTTCCGTTGGGCGCCCAGCTTAAAGCAAGGATGATATCTTCGTGGCTCACCGAGTGCATACCCACCGCGAATTCAAAACCTTTTTCGTGCAGAAATGGTTTTTTGATGCGTTCCGTAAAGGTGCCCAAGTGTTTACCTTCCAGGCCGTCCCACAGATAAACTAAAAAATCATGGCCGCAGCTGGCTAAATAGGCCCCGTCGCGAGACCAGGCCAAATCTTCCACCGGCCCGCCGTGGCCGGGAATGAGCTGAGAAAACTCTTTGCGCTCGTTCAAATCCCACAGGCGTATAACCCTGTCCTCGCCGGCGGAGGCCAAATAATCCCCTTGGGGCGCCCAAGCCAAAGCCTTCACGGCAGCGGTATGGCCCGCGATCCGCAGCATATTTTCGCCCGAAGCGACGGACCAAATGTCCATCACACCTTTATAACCGGCGCTGGCCAAAATATTTGACTGCCTGCCCCAACCCAAGGCGAGCACGTAATTGTCCGCGTTAATGCTCTGCACCAATTCCTTAGTCTGCCAATCCCAAATGTGGATCAGCCGATCAGTGCCGGCGCTGGCCAAATAACGGGCATCAAAAGACCATTTCAGCGCCGCGACCTCCCCCTGGTGGCCTTCTAATTCAATCCGTTCGTTCGTTTGCGGATTAAGCGCTTCTAAACGCCCGTTCCTTTGCGCCACCGCCACCCAAGCGCCTTGGGGCGCGGCCGAGACCAACATGATTTGGGCCCCTGTCTTGATTTCGGTACTTGGTTCCCCGTTGCCCACCTGCCAGACCCTTAATTCAGTATCGTCTCCGTCACTGAAAAGAAACTTACCGTCAGCAGACCAGGCCACAGCCCTCACCCAAGTTTTATGAACAAAGGATTCTATTTCTTCGCCCGAGGCGAAATCCCACACCCTGACCCTTCTATCCCAACCGGAGCTGGCCAGTTTTGTACCGTCCGGCGACCACTCCAGCGCTGTAATCAAATCATCGTGGCCTTTGAGGGCCTTGATTTCCCGGCCCGTTTGCCAATCCCAGATCAGGATTTTACCGTCCCTGGAACCGCTGGCTAAGTATTGGCCTTGGGGTGAAAAAGAGATGGCCTTGATCGCGGCTTTATGGCCGGTCAGAGTCTGTATGAGCTGGCCGTCGGCTGCCCGCCAAATTCTAATTGTCCTATCATCGCTGCCGCTGGCCAAATAGTGATCATCGGCAGAAAAAGCAACCGTCTCCACCCGCTCCCAATGGGAAGCAAAGGAGAACTGGGTCCCCCACTTAGCAAAATCCGGTTCTTCCCACGGCTGGGCCGCAAATTGTAGTTCTTGCCCGCCCGCTTGCACTTCCAGTTCTTCCGGAATGAATCTATAACCGGTTTTACGGGGAATGACCACGGCCTTCTGCAAAAATGTGGCTCTGTAATACCCTTCAGCATCCGTCTCCACCTGTGAACCTGCATCGTCCACGATTAAAAGGCTTACACCTTGCAAACCCACCGCCTGGTTTTCCGCTAAAACCACTCTGCCCGAGACTGTCAAGGCCTCGGGGCCGGCACCGAGTTGACTGCAGCCGCCGAGAGGCAGCAGCAGTAACAGTAGGCCAAGCATAACCGGGATACTGTTCCATTTTTTTGTCATTTCCCCACCCCTTGTTTCAGTTTATGCCGCTTTTCCCGCACCAACTGCCTTTAACAAGCTGCCCTATCCGCAACCGGCTTCAGCGCATCTTCTTTAATGTTTTCACAACCTGTTCCTCAATGATCTGCGCTTCTTCGTAAGCTAAATCCGCCTCTGCCGCCAGTTTGCCCAGATCATAATCACGCCCTTCATTCAAATAAGGGACCAGCAGGCTCAAAAAATAATTTGCTCTATCCAAGCCCTCCTGTTCAGCCGGTGTCACTTCCGGAATGAACAAATCCGCATAGGGGCTTTTTGCACCGCTGCGGCCTAAAACGCGTTGAGCGGCGATTCTTCCCATCACAGTGGTGTAAATCCGGGGCTCGCCATCAAGCTCCACCCCTTGCGCCCGTATCTCGTCTACCAGCCGTTTCCAAGCCCGATCGGTGCCGGCTGACGCCACAAACACACCATCATCCGGAGCATAATGGCAGTGGGCAAAATGGGGGTGCCGGCCCCAACGTTTTAAGGTAAACTGGTAAACGCCTTTTTGCTTCTCAATCTTGAACGCATCCCGCCACCTTTCCACATCCAAAGAAGCTAAAGGCAGCTTGGTAAGGCTGATTACCAGTTGATCGTCTTTATGGTAGCTTAAGGGGAAACGAGAGGACACAACTAACAGCATAAACGGCAGAGGATCCTCTTGCAGCTTGGCATCAACTGCCGAATACTCCGCAATAGCATGATCGAGCTGGCCCGCGAAATAAAGAAGATCGAAAGGCTGCAGGCCAACAAAGGGAATGATGGGCCCGTAGGTCTGATAACACTCCCCGTTAAATGTCAGCAGGCTGAAGTACAGGGAGTTTGCGCCTTCCTCTTCATACTTCCCCACACCGGGCGAGTACAGTAGTAAAGTTTCATCTGTTAACACATTATGCATCTTGAAAAAGTCGCGGCCCAACTCTTCTTTGATCCGCAGAAAAGCAAACCGCCACGGGTTAAACAATTTGGCTTCCAGAAAGCTCCTTTCCCGGCTGCTTCGATTTTGAATCCGACGATCTGGCATGTATGCTTTCAGCAAACGCCGTGGCCCGAAAAGCTGCGCCGCAATATATTGTTCGGTAAAGCCATATACCCATTCGGGCGCTAACTCCTCCAGGAGATGGCCGTATTCGGCCTGAAGTTTTTGGGCGAACAGACTGTCCATTCTCTCCTTGTCCTTGACCAGAGGAATCAGCAAATTATCGATTAGCCGTGCGCCAAAATCACTATCCCGTTCACAAGTATAAATTAGTTTTTCTTTATTGAGCACCTACTCCTACCCTTTCTTAGAGACGAACTCTGTTTTGCGGCCAAACTCCCGCTGGGGAAACACTTCGCCTTTGGGGCTTAAGTTCCTGTATGCTAAATGTTAAGGTATGTGACGGACAGCCAAAAAAGGGAATATTTAAAGGCGCCCCCGCAGGAGCGCCCCTCTCGTTTTTTTCTAAAAGCTGATGCTTACTTGACTGTAAATTTGATTATCCTGTTTGGGCAAAAGATTGAGCGAATCCTTAAAGTAACGCAGCCCGCCCGTAAAGACTATTCCGTCCGCCAAGGAGCGGCTGAATTCGGGGTTGAGCAGCAACCCTTTTGAGTTTAGATTATAAATCGCACCGATTTGCCATTCATAAAGCCCCTTTGCTTGAGTTAGGCCCACCAAAATGAGATTATTCTTTTCCGTTTCCCGTTTATGCACAAACTGCCCCATTACTTTTAGGCCGTTCTCGAAACCATAATCTGCGCCCACCACCCCTTGCAGCACAGTTTCGCCGGCCCGAGGCAGCCCAACGCTGCCTTCCGCCCACAAGCCCACATCACCTAATGCGCCGGCAAAATCAGCGCCAAAGATCGTGGTCTCGCGGAAAATTGCTTGGGGCGGTTGGCCCTGCTGCATAATGGGGGTGGGGGTTTTTTCCCTGCCCCGATAAACGCTGAAGGAGAGATCAATGCCCCGCACTCCCAGCGCACTCAGCTTGAGGGCAAATTCACCGTTTTCAAAACTGTTTTCCGGTTTAATCAGCTCGACCAAAGGGTTGGGTGATTCGTTGATCGCCGGGGTGAAAAACGGTGCATAGGCCGCGCTTACACTCCAGACATCATTCAGATAATAATCCATGTTCACAAGAAAGACGGGCAGCTTATCATCTAGAGGGTCAGCGATATTAACCGGATTGATGACATCGGTGGGGTTAATTTGCAGGGCCGTCCCCCAGTTCAACCGCTGTTTGCCTAAGCGCAGATCGAAGTCCGCGGCATAATAATCCAAATAGGCTTCATCTAAAACTAGGGCCCAATTGCCGCTCGGCAGAGCATAATCCCCCCGGAAACGAAGGTGCACAGCGCCGGAATCCAAGAATTGGTCCAGGTTTAAAATAAGCTGCTGGCCGCCGCTGAAATCCGCGGGATCAGCTAAAACGATACCCAGTTCACCGAGGAGCTGCCCGGTCAGTGCCGGGCCGGACGCGGCCGCATTTTGCGGAAGAAGCGCTAAAACCGCTGCCAAAACCAAGATGTATAGAAATTGCCTTTTCAATTATATACCCCTTTCTAAGCTGCGCGTGGTAAAGAGGGAGGCATCTAAGTCCTCGTCAAGCCTGACTTCTTTAATCTGCAAAATCGTTTTAGTGCCCCGCACCAGATCCTCCATTACCATTCTTTCGGCCTGCCAGCGGCCCGCCCGGGCGGATAAATTATAAGTGGAAAGAACCCGCTGCAGTCGGCCCGTTTCATCGTAATATTCAATCTGCCTGGGAAGAAAAACACTTTTGTCCACCCACACTTTTAGGCGGCTGAAGGCGTTGTCTGCTTCTAATGGGACCAGTTCCAAGACAAAGCATTCACTGTCCACCGCCTCCCCTTCCCCAAGCAGGTCCGCCCGGTAAAAGGGGGTAAAGCCCCTGCTGCCCAGCTGTTCCATGTCATCAAAGGTGAGATCGCTGCCCATAAAACTTCCCTTTTTGGCATGGGCCGCCACCCGGCGCGTTTTGCCCAAAGCAGGCAGGTAGAGCCACATATCATCGTCTTTCATCAAAATGCCCGTGCCGCGCACATCGGCCGGTGCCAAGAATTTAGCAAGCATTTCATCTCCATTCTGCACCTGCCTGCTCCACATCTGCATTTCCCTGGTTCTTTCCTGCCCATTGGCCGCAACGATCGTCATATTTTGCGTCATGACCTTGCTCTGCGCACCCATCGCTTCATCCATTGTGGCCAGAATCTGCGGCCCGGACAGCGGCGTGCCCGCAGCCACCGCCCCCGCGCCCAAGCTGAGCAGAAGTACTGCTGTGAGGATGCCTTTGAATAATTTGTTCATTTTACTACCACCTTTTGCTTATTTTGCCGTAAACAATCTCTGCGCACAATTACCGCCGGCAGCAGGGTCAAAGAACCCAATGACGCCACCAGCATCGTTGCCGTAACCAAACTGCCAAAATACCTTAAGGGCGGAAAAGATGAAAAGATCAGGATTAGAAACCCCGCCACCACCGAACCGGTGTTGGCCGCTATCGCTTTGCCGGTGAGGCAGATTGTCTGCCGCAGCGCGGCGGCCACAGCCAAGCCCGCGCGGCGCTCTTCACTGTAGCGGGAATAAACATGAATCGAATAGTCTATGCCCACGCCAATGCCGATACTGCTGATCAAGACGGTGACAATGTCCAAAGGAATGCCCAACCAGCCCATTAAACCGAAGTTAATCAAAGTCGTGAGCAGAATGAGAAGAATGCTGAGCACACTGCCTTCCCAGGATTGTAAAAGCAGGCGCACGATCACAAACACGGTCACTAAGGAGAAGATCAGGCTGGAAATCTGCCCGGCAATGATCATATCCGCCAAGGAGTTCATGAGTACGATGATGCCGGTTGGTGTCGCTTCCACCTTAAGAGACCCAAAGTGTTTGGCGCTAAGCGCTTCAATCTCTCCAAAAAGCGCTGTCGTCCCCGCAGCTGAGGAGTCTTTGACCAGCGCTTGAATGCGCCCCTCTTGGTAATCCATCGTGAGAAATCTGCTGACCATGCCCTGTTCGTCATTCATCTCCAGCAGAAGCAGGTATTGGGCAACTAATTCCCGACTGTCGGGCACAACTGCAAAGCGTTCGTCCCCGTCCTGCAGCGCGGAGTTTACCTTTTCCAAAAGGTTAACGATGGAGGTTGGCTTGCCCACCAGCCCGGTTGCCTCCAAATCGGCCTGGAAAGCGGCCATCGCTTGCAGGATGTCCGGTTCTTGCAGATCTCCTTTGAGAACCACCTCCACACTTTGCGAACCGGAAAACTTATCTTTTACCAATTCATAGGCAATTTTCGGTTGCGAACCGTCATCGAAAAAGTTAAAAAAGTTGCTGTCCGTTTCTAGACGATGCAGCCCGCCCAAGGCCAATGCGGCTAAGATAAGAATGACAAGGATTACCGCCGTGCTGCGTTCCGTTACCAATTGCGACAGCTTCCGCAAGACTTGATCTAAACGAGAGTCCGTTTTTTCTTTTCTCCGTTTTGTTTTTGCAGGCTGTAAAAACTTGCGTTTGCTTTCGGCCCGCAAAACCAAAATTGAAGGTATTAGGGTTAGAGAGATGAGCAAGGCCACAAGTACCCCGAAAGCGGTAAACAGGCCAAAGTCCTTCATAAGGCTGATTGAACTCGTAACATTGGAGGCAAAACCCGCAATGGTTGTGGTCCCAGCCATGAGCACCGCCGCGCCAACCGATGTGAGTGCTGCCAATGCAGCTTTCTTTTTAGTTTGTTGCCTCTGCAGCTCCTCTTGGTAGCGCTCCAGAATATAAATTCCGTAAGCACTGCCCAAGCTGACTAAAATCACGGGCATGACCGCGTTTAAAGGGGACAGCTGTTTGCCCAGAATGCCCATGAAACCGAGCGTCCAGATTACACTGATTAAAACGGTCAAGAAAGGTAGGACAACACCCTGTAGGTTTTTGAAGTTGAGATACAAGACTGCGGCTATCAATAGCAGCACCAAGGGGAAAAGCTTGCTTAAATCAGCTTTCATGGAATCGGCCAAGACTTGGTTTAGGACCGGAGTCCCCGTTACATAAAGATCCCCGGCGTTGGGGGCCTGTTCAACTGCTTTTTGGACCGCCGCCGCAACTGAAACGGCATCTGCCTGTGGTTTGACTTCCACCACCACCAAAGCGGCATCGGCGGTAGGTGCCACCATACTGCCGCTGTACATGGGGTCCGCCAGAATAGTGCGCTTCAGTTCCGCCAAGGCGTCCAAGTCTTGGGGAATGACACCGATTAAGGGTGAAAGCTCAATGCCCCATTCAGAACCGCGGACAGCGTCGGAACTGGTTAAACTGCGTACTTGGCCAACGCCTTCAATTTGTTGGAGGACTATTGTCAGTTCTTGCAGATCGGAGAGATTTTGGTAAGTAAAGATGTCCGGAGCAGTCATGGCGACCATGATGTATTCGGCGCCGCCAAATTTAGCCTCAATTTCGTTGTAGGTTAAGACCTCCGGATGATCGGGGGGGAAAAAATCTTTTACATCAGTGGTCAGGCCCACCTGCGGCGCGAAGTAAGCGAACAAGGCGGTCATAATCAGGATTATGGCTAAAGTAAATCTGGGTGCTTTAGTAATTATTCTGCTGAAATTTGTCACTGCAACTGATCCCCTTTTTACTATTCTTAGTTGAGTGAGGCCTCACTCACAAACGGGCAGAAAAAAACGCCGGTCTATCGGTTTAACCCGTTAAGGAATAACTCCATCAGCCCCTGCGGCGCCGCGGCGAGAATTTCTTTCCGTTTCGATTCACTTTCAGTAAAGACTGCCTGAAAGGTCACGCCCTGAACAGCCCCGAAAATGGCCGCCGCCACCAACTCGGTATCTAAAGGCCCGATTTCGCCCGCCTCTGCCGCCTGATCCAGTAGAGTTTGGATTAATGAAGGAACACCCTGCAAAAAGAGGGTAATTTGATTTTCTTCCGTACCTCCCGGGGCGGGATGCTCCCTGACTAGGATTCTGCCAACGGCAATGTCTTGGCCAACGGCGCGAAAATGGGTTTCAAGCAGTACGGCCAATTTTTCCAAAGCACTTCTGCTACTGGCCAATTCTGCTTGGTAGGCCTGTTGGCGTTTGGCAAATTCCACCTGAAAAATATATTCCAGGATTTCCTCTTTATTGCGGAAATAATTGTAGATGGTGCCTACCGCCATGCCCGCCTCTTGGGCAATCCGATCCGTTGTGGAATCATGAAAGCCCAATTCGGACATGACTGAAATAGCCGTTTCACGGATTAATTCTTTCCTGTTCTTGGCCACAGCCGGCGCCCCTTTCGGCAAAGTGAGGTAAACCTCATTTCTTACTTTAGCGACTATTTGTCTGCTTGTCAAGGATCATTTCACAGACAAGGGCACTAACCGAAGTACCCTACCAGCGCAGCAACACCTGATCAAACAGGGGGGTTCTCTGTACGAAGCATCTGTCCTGAAAGGCCTGTCCCTTGTCTTGTTCGGAACGGGTTTGCACTAAACCGAATTCTGCAAAAAGCCGCTGCATGACCCGTGAGTAAAGACGGTATCCGAACCAATATCTGGCTTGCACTTCCCCATCTTCGTCATCAATCAGAAAAGGATCAATCTCGAGCAGTTTATCCGCGTAAAAACCAATTTCCCGCTCCCTATCGCCAAACTGCGCCAGCAGCCCGAACAGATAGGGGTAAAGATCGTAGGGCAGGGGTTCACGCCCCTGTTCATGGCCTAAATTAAAGGCAGCCAGGTAATCCCACAAAAGAGTGTAATAGTTTTCTGCGCCGGGCGACTGCAAAAACATTTCGCCTTTTTTTGTCAAGCTGAGTGTGTTTTCTCTGTGCTTGATTAAGCCGGTGAGCCCGGCCAGATCATGCAATTGGCCCAAAAACCAAGCATCCGCCTCTCTGCGGACATTCTCGCTGCGCCACTCCGCCTGGGCAAAATCATAGCCGCGCTCGTAAAAAAGTTCTTTAACCAGCTTCACCGGCAGACTGCCCTTAGCGGTCAGCCTTACCCGGCCCCGTTCTTGCAGCGTCCGCAAAAAATCGGTGAAATAGGAAAGAAAATGGGTGGAAGATGCCTGTGCCGAATCCAGCAGCGGGTTGAAAGCCACCGGCTGATCGAACGGCAAAAAGTGCCGATTGAGCCGATACAGCGTCCGAGACAGATCATCGTCACCCAAAGGTAATTTTTGTTTGAGAAAGAGGTTGATTTTTTTCAGGTCTACCCTGCCTGTAAAACCCTGTGATCTACCCCAAGCGACCATTTCTTTATGCTCGGGGTGGGCGGGGTTATGCCAGGCCTGCAAAAAATTCATAAACGCGGTGGTACCGCCCACATCTTCCGGCGGCCCCGCTTCTTGGGCGTCCGAACAAACGGCATGGGGGTGAAGGTAGTCAGTAATAACCTCTTCCAAGCTGATGGACAGCTGCCAGTTATCACCGAAATCATAAGTGTAATCAATCTCTTTTCCCCTGGCAAGCAGCTGCTCCAGCGGAACGGTATGCGCAAGTTTCAAAGGCCGCGCCAAGATCATCTCCACCCTTCTGTGCGGCGTATCGGGGGGGTTCTCTCGGTAATACTCGTATTCCGCAGCACCCTCGCTGTCATTTGTATAACGAGTGGGGTCCCCTTGCGTACTAAAGTCATACAAATGATAGTCCCGCCAACCCAGGGCATACTGAATGACCGCGTGCAAAGCCGCTAACGAAATCTTTTTCGGTACAATTAATGTGCGCGCTACAGCCGGTAAATCTTTCATCACAATTTTTAGCCGGTAAGCCCCCATGCAGTATCCTCCTTTTTCTTTGCGGTTTTAGACTACAACCTTTAAAGTGCTGCCCGTTGCGGTCTTTTCGATCTGCACTTGGCGATCGATTCTTTCTTTGAGTTCGTTAACGTGCGAAATGATGCCGATCAGGCGATCTCCCGCGGCCAGATTGACGAGCGTTTGAATGGCCTGTTCTAAAGACTCGTCATCTAGGGCGCCAAACCCCTCATCCACAAAAAGCGTGTCTATGGCCACGCCTCCGGCGAAGCCTTGGATCACATCGGATAGACCTAAGGCAAGGGCTAAAGACGCTTTAAACGATTCGCCCCCCGAAAGGGACTGCACTGACCGGGGTTTGCCCGTGTAATGATCGTGGACATCAATGTCCAAGCCCGTGCGGGAGCGCAGATCATCCGGTTCCCGGCGCCTAATCAGTTCAAAACGGCCGTTGGTCATGGTCCGCAGCCTTTTATTGGCTTCCTGCAGAATTCTCTGGAAGTAAAAGATCTGCACATACTGTTCAAAGGCGAGCTTCTGTCGGCCCGCGAGCTCTCCGTTCGCGGTCCTAGCAAGGCCCCTAAGCATCAGGTATTCTCGCCGATATGCTTCCAGTCCGGCCAATTCCCCTTGCACCGCCTCAATCAGGGGTAGGTTGATCTCCAGCCTGGTGCCGATCATTTGCCTGAGTTCATCCAGCGCCTGCTGCTCTTGTTCCAACTCTGTTTTTTTCGCTTCCAACCGGTCTAGATCCTGTTTTTCCTGATCCTTTGTGACACCCACAAGCCTGGTTAGATCATGCTCCACCCGGCGCACCGCCTGTTCGTAAGCTGCCAGGCCCTCTTGCAGTGCTTGCAGCTCTGCCTCACTTCGTAAAGCCTTTTTATAATCTGCTTCCGCGGCAAAGCCCAAAGCGATTCTTTTGGCGGCATAAACGGCTGCGGCCTCCGCTTTTTCTGCGCCAAGCCCCTTCAACCTATCAAGATCACCGGCCAAAAGTGCCTCATTTTTCTCCAACGCGACTTTTATATCTAAATAAGCCTGCTCCGTTTGTTCCAGCTTATCTTTGAGCGACTTTAAGCGGCCCTGCCAATCGCGCAGTACCTGCTCCGCTTGTGCCTTATCGTTAAACTGCAGAGACTCTTGTAAGGCGGCCAGCTGCCCCTGCTGTTGGGAAATGGCCACGGCCGCAGTTTGTACCGCTTCTTGTTTTTCTTTTTGTTCCGCCTCGTTTTTCTCCAGTACCTCAGTCATGGTATCGAGCTGAGCTGCGTAGGTTTTTTTACGTTTGGCGTCTTCCGTAAACTGCTCCAATTGGGTCAGGTTAGCTTCTAAGGCTGTGTCGTTTTCCCCTTGGGCCGATTTAACTTTTCGTGTTAAACCTTGCGGTGAAATCTGCTCGGGCAGATCAGAGAAAAGCCGGGCGGCATCCTGCTCCAGCCGGCGCAGGCTTTGCTCCAGTTCGGTGCTTTTTTGCGCGGCCAGACGTCCCGTTTTTTCCATCGCTGCCCTGGCCTGCTCAGTCCGTTTTTTTAAGTCTCCCAGTTCCGCTTGCGTGGGTGCTTGAGGATCGACAACCGCCTTGCGGGGATGTTCCGTTGAACCGCAAACGGGGCAGGCTGCACCTGCCTGCAGCCCCCGGGCCAAAAGACCCGCCTGTTCCCGGAAAAAGGCCAGTTCAGCGCGGGCATACTCCGCATTGATTTGCAAAAACTTGCTCTCCGCCCGATCGTATTCTGCTGCCGCGGCTGCCCCCGTTTGGCCCAGTGCGGCCGCATCATCAAGAGCCTGCCCAAGAAGGGCCAGCATCTGCCCCGTTTTCTGCAATCTTTCCCTTTCCTGCTCACAGGTGAGCAGGCGGACATCAATGTTTTCTAGCGACTTAAGTTCCTCAAGGAGTTCGGCCTTTTTTGTCTGCAGGAGGTTCCGCTTCTCAACTAATTCAGCCAGGCTTTCCGTTAAATCGTTCTTTTTCTGTTTTGCCCTGTGCAGAGCCACTCTCAGTGCCTCCGCCTCATCATAGCGGGGCAGCAGCTTGTTTAGGGCGGAGATGTCGCTGCTCAGCCCATTTCGTTCGGGCTCTCGCTCTTTTTCCGCCGTATACGAGGCCTGGGCCTTGTGCAGTTCTTCCTTTTGTTTGCCAATCCGGACGGCCAAACTTTCCGTCTTTTCCCGCAGGTCTAGTTCCGCTTGGGCCAGCCTGTCATATTCCCGCTGCAGCGGGCTGATGTGGTAGAGCGCCCTTTCCGCCGCGGTCATTTCGCTCTTCCGTTCTTGGTATGCCGCCCCTTGGGACTCAAGTTCTAATTGCGCCCTTTGGGCCGCCGCTAAATCGGCGAAAGCTTGATTGAGATGGCGGGCCTCTGTAATCTTGGAGATTTGCGCCGCCATTTTCGCCGCGAGCCGCTGAGCCTGCCCGGCGAGGGCGCCCTGCCTTTCGGCATCGGCCGCAGCGAATTCTTTAATCTTGGGCAGAAGTTCCGGTACCGCGTGAATATCCGCCTGTTCCAGCCGGGAGCGAAGGGCCTCCTCTTCTTCGGGAAGACGCAGGCTGCCTAAGCTGTGCAGAATGCTTGCTTCCCCGGCCTGCAAACGCGTCCCCGCTTCATTGGCCCTTTCCTTCATTAGGTTTTGGGCAGTTAAGAACAGATGGGTATCAAAAACGCGGCGAAAAATTTCTCCCCGCTCTTTGCTGTCCACATGGAGCAGTTTGAGAAATTCACCCTGGGCGATCATGGCGATCTGTTTAAATTGGCCGCAGCCGATACCGAGTATATCCTCAATTCGATTATTGACATTGGTAACACCCGTGACCACCGCGCCGTCGGGAAGTTCTAAAACTGCGTCAGCGCCCTCTGTAGTTGTCCCTTCCCCCACCTTTTTGGGCCTTTTATAGGCGGGGTTTCTAGTGATGGTATAGGTCTTGTTCCGATGTAAGAAGGTAAATTCCACATAGGTTTCTGCCTCCGGTGAGGCATGATCGCTGCGCAGTGTGTCCACTCCCCGAGTAGAGCCGCTGCTTTCGCCATATAAAGCGAAGGTGATGGCATCAAAAATGGTCGTTTTACCCGAGCCGGTGGGGCCCGTGATTAAAAACAAGCCCTGCGAGCCCAAGGGGGCAAAATCAAGTTCCGCTCTGTCCGCATAAGGCCCAAAGGCCGACATGATCATCTTGACCGGTTTCATGGCTCGTCCCCTCCCGCTTCAGCAAAAACTTCTTCCAGCACCGTAATTTGTTCCTCCGTGAGCTGTTCGTTATTCTGCAGTTCATAAAAGCCGGCAAACAGATCGATGGGCCCCTGATCGGTTAAATCACCGCTGGGGGCGATCTCGTACTCGGCCGCTTGAGTTTTTCGATGCTCAAATTCCAAGGACATTAAGTTGGGATAAACCGGCCTGAGCTGTCCGAGAGGATCATAGAGTTCTTCCTGATCCGTGAGTATAATGCGGAAGTAGTCATCTTGGCCTTCCCGCGCCTCTTGGCCCAGGCGCAAAAGCTCTGCTAAGGGGCCCCGAATCTCCCTTAAATCCCGCAGAGGTGTTAAGGGCCGCTGCCTAATCTCCACTTCACCTTTGGCAGCCAGGGTAATGACAGCCACCGATTTGACATGCCTCGCTTCCGAGAAGGAATATTTTAAAGGTGACCCCGCATAGCGAATCTGTTCACCCCCGATACTTTGCGCCCTGTGCAGATGGCCCAAAGCCACATAATCAAAATCCTGCAGGATAGAAGCATCCACCGAATCTAAGCCGCCTACCGCAACAGTCTCGGAATCGGAGCGCTCCGGCTCCACCTCGCCGCTTAGGACAAATTGGTGGGCCAAAAGCACGTTGCGTTCCGTCTTCTTGATAGGCTCCGCCGCTAAAACAGCGGCCACCGCCTGATGGTAACTTTCAATTTTCTGCTCGAAATAAGGGCGAACGTGGGCGGGCCTGATAAAGGGCAGCAGATAAAAATGGACGGGGCCGTGTTCATCTTCTAAAGTCACCCGCTCCGGGCACCCCCGAAAGCGGCCCGCAGCATACAAGCCCGCTCGGTGCATGATCCTGCTGCCGAAACTTAATCGTTCGGGCGAATCATGATTGCCGCTGATCATGAGTACCTGTAAATTTTGCGCCACCAGTTCCGTTAAGAAGCAATCCAAAAGTTCAAACGCTTCCGCGCTGGGCTGGCTTTTATCATAGACATCACCGCAGATTAAAACCCCGTCAACCTCTTCTTCCCGGGCGATCGTCACGATTTGGCTTAAAATATACCGCTGGTCCTCCAAAAGATTAAACTCATTCAGCCTTTTGCCCAGGTGCAGGTCTGCCAAGTGCAGAACTTTCACCAACTCCACCCCGTTTCGTTTTGATTCATTTTCAACCAAATGAGAATCCGCCCGCCGTGCGATACTTTTTCTACAAAGAAGGAATATCCCCCGGCTTGGGCGCAAGGTTACTGCCCATAGAGCTGATCGAAGATTTGTTTGCCGCCTGCGGTGGCGAAAATGGTCCGGCGGATGTTTCTTACAGCCTGCGGCCCCATCTCATTCTCGTAGATATTAACAAGGAAGTCCGCTTCTACCAAAATTTGGTAGTCCAAGCCGTCTATACTGTCATAGGTGTGGTGGTGGCCGATGAGATAGCAAACGCGGTCGATCACGGCCTGTTCGTAGTTAAGCCCCTGCAGCAGTTCGCGGGCCACGGGCGGGCCCTCGATTTCTTGGTAATCCCCCCTGCCGCTGCCGTACTTTTCCAGGCTGGGCCGGATGCCTATATCATGGGTAATGGCGGCCGTTTCTAAAATGAAGAGCGTCTTCCCATCTAGGTTTTCTAGGTCCGCAATGAGTTTGGCAAAAGCCCACACCTTTAAAAAATGCTGAACCCTTGCGGGGCAGCCCTGTTCGTAGGCGATCATCCTCTGAAGTAGCTCCGTATGTTCCATTTCATGTCTCCCCTTTCCAGCCTGTCTTAATTTTACCACATCCGGCCCGAAAAGAAAAAATGTCCCCGCCAGGGCGAGGACACCGTTTATGTGAACATGATTATCTTTATTCAAATATTACCTTAGCCGTGGCGGTCGAATCCTTAGTGCCCACAACGACGATCTCCAATGTCCACTCCTTGCCCTTTAACACCTCGTCGTACTGTTCCGAATTAAGATCGCTGATCTCGTCCAGGGGAATGGAACCGATAGCCTGCGTATGGCCGACACCGGGAAGAACGGGGATTTTCTTATTCTCTAAATCAAACGTCTTGGTAACCTTTTCGTCCCCTTCTTCATCCATTAAAGTA
>CAZVDE010000040.1:0-14977 GCA_964626065.1 uncultured Clostridiaceae bacterium
CAGCGTGCATTTTCATTCCCCTTCCCGCCGGGCATCCGGCCTTGTCCTTATTTTTCAAGCGATCTTCCCTGCAGTAGTTCCCGGGCAGCAGCTGTTAAGGGTATCAGATCGCTTCTGTCCAGATAAGCAAGATCAAATTTGCGATTTAAGGCTGCAAAATGCTTGATGCCAAACGCAATCTTGTTCAAATAGGAGAATACCCCCACCGCCCCCAGGGAAAAATCATTCGCCTCTTTGCCATAAAGTGCGCGTAAATCAGGCAGATCACCGTACAGCTCCTCGATAGTATTACCATACGTCCGCAGGTGCCTCGGTACACTGCCCCGCTCCACCTGTTTCCCGATTTTTTTACCCATCATGGCCGCGGTCATAGCGGCGCGGCACAGGCCCACCGCGGTCACTGTATTGCCGCCGTACGCCAAAGACTTAAACACCTGATCTTCCGAACTAAACCCGCCGGTCATCGTTACTGCGGGCACCCACAGGCCTTGTTCCCGCAGCTTCTGCACAATATTGCACACCGCCGCCTGCAGCATTATGGTGGGCAGGCTCCATTCATTCATCATCTTGTTGGGGCTGTAACCGCTGCCTCCCCCCGCCCCATCAAAGGTAATCATGTCCACTTCGGCTGTGCTGCCCAACCGGATGACCCGCTCTAGATCTCGCCGATCGTAACCGGCCATCTTCAAATAGACATTTTTTAACCCCAACTCCCTTAGGTGGGCAAAGCGCGGAATAAGGTAGTCTTCATCCCACAGGGGCAGCCTTTCATAGAGGTAAAAGTTGGGACAAATACCCTCCTCGTCTGCTTGGACAATATGCTCAGCATTCGGATTGGGGAAGACCAAAAATCCCAACTTAATTTTATCCAACGCTTCCTGCCTATTTTTCAAACGCCTGGCCGGTTGCGTTCCTTTAGCGCTTTGCCCGAATTTGAATTCAATCGCTTCAACACCATGTTCTCTGATGGCATATTCGGGCAGGCCCAGAAGGTCATCTTCCACATTACACTGCAGAACAATCTGCCCGTAGCCCCGATCATACCGGCGGAAGGCATCAAGCATGGGCTTTAGGCCGGCAAACTCAGTGATTTTTCCGTTTTCAATTTTTAGGTTCGGATCCTTGTCCCTTGCGTTTTCTCCAATTACGGCCGATACCCCGGCCATAGCCGCCCCGCCGAAATAGTCCTGCCAGTTGAGTTTAATCAGTGCGGGCAAGATAACGGGCAGAGCCAGTTTCACATCATTAAACCTGCCGTATGTCCTACCCAATCGCACATGGTAGATGTTTGCTTCTTCATAGTTTTCCGCACACCCCACAGCCCCAAACACCCGGCCGTTAATGTTAAAGTGGGAAAAATCAACGGGGTAAATTTTTTCCGATGCAACTTGATTATTACCCGTATTCGTAGGATAGACCGTCCGGGCCCCCAGCACCGCCGCTAGAGCCACCTCGCAGGTGCCATCGCACTCCTCGGTGCAAAAAGAACACATGCCCGATTGGGCTGAAATATGACGGCTTCTAAGAAAGGTATCATTGAAGGCGGAGGACAATTTGGGCGAATAGGTCATTTTTAACCCCTCCCTTGGGATCGGTTAGTTTTGATCTATTCTTCCATAGATTTCCTGAATTACCTTTGCAGGGCGTACGAAAATGAAAGTATTATATAATTATGAAGAGCTGAGGCAACCGTTGGTGATTATCGGAATTTACACATCGCTTTTATCCCCCTTTCCATTTTCGCCGTTTTCCTGCGTAGAGTTTCCACCTACTAAACGGATTATGGAGTAAATAACAAACAATCTCCACCCGCAAGCGAAGATTGTCTGTTGTCAGTCTTATGAAATTATAGTACGGCCGTACTTTAGCAATCCCGGAAATTGGGGCTGCGTTTTTCCAAAAAAGCCTTAATTCCTTCCGGGCCGTCATGGGTGGCAAAGCAGAGGCCGAACAGCTCCGCTTCCCGCTCCCCATGTTCCGGGCCGATGCCCACCCCTGCATTGAGCGCCTCTTTGGCCAAAGCCAAAATCGGTCCTGATTTTTCAGCCATTTTTCTGGCAAAGGATTCCGTTTCGGCAAGCAGTTGCTCAGGCTCCATAAGGCGCGAGACAAGCCCCGCGGCTAACGCCTCTTCGGCAGAAAAACGCCCGCCGGTGAAAATCCACTCCTTAGCCCGGGCCGGGCCGATTAGGCGCGGAAGCCTCTGCGTCCCGCCAAAACCCGGAATAATACCCAAATTGATTTCGGGCTGGCCGAAAGATGCTTTCGTTGATGCGAAACGCAGATCGCAAGCCAAAGCAAGTTCGCACCCGCCGCCTAAGGCATAACCGTTAACGGCAGCGATAAATATTGCGGGATGATCCTCAATTTTCTGGAATACCCTGTTGCCCAACTGCGAAAACTGCCGGGCACCCCGCGCATCCTGCTTAGCCATTGCAGCCACATCAGCACCCGCTGCAAAAGCCCTACCCTGCCCGGTGATAACCACCACTTTAATGCCCTGTTCTTTTAGGGACGCCAGAACCTGTTCCAGTTCCAGTAAAACGGTCTCGTTCAGGACATTCAGCTCTGCAGGGCGGGCGATCTCCAAAAGGGCCCATTGATCCCGGACTGCTAGATTAAAACACTGCAAATTCATGATGACCTCCCAACGTTAGCTGTACTCAAAGAAACCCGCCTTGGTTTTTCTGCCCAATTTACCCGCACGCACCATCTTGCGCAGTAAAGGTGCGGGCCGGTACTTATCTTCACCGAGCTCCTGATGCAGAGTTTCCATAATTGCCAAACAGATATCAAGGCCGACCAAATCGGCCAAGGCCAGGGGGCCCATGGGATGATTCGCACCGAGCTGCATTGCGGTATCAATATCCTGTGCTGAAGCGGAACCCTCCTGCAGCAGGAAAACCGCTTCGTTAATCATGGGAACCAAAATCCGATTCACGACAAAACCGGGCGATTCTTCCACTAACACCGCCGTTTTTTCCAGTGACTCCACAAAACTTTGACTTTTTTGCAGACATTCCTGAGAAGTAAAGGGGGTCCTTACCAGTTCCACCAACTTCATGCGGGGGACGGGGTTGAAAAAGTGGATTCCCACCACCCTTTCCGGTTTAACGGTACCGGTGGCAATAGCTGTAACGCTCAGGGCAGAAGTGTTCGTGCCCAGAATGCACCGCTCGGAACAAGTCTCGCCTAGGGCGGCAAAGATTTCTCTTTTTGCTTCCAGATCCTCCACGGCGGCCTCCAAAACAAAATCAGCATCCTGCAGGACCTGCAGATCATCGCTGATTTCGATTCGCGCCAAAATCTCATCTCGCTTAGCAGAATCAATATATCCCCTGTCCACCTGGCGATTAAGCCTTCTTGCAATCGCCTGCAGGCCCGCCTCCGCATATTCAAGATGCACATCAACCATGATTACCTGCGCCTTTTGAGCCGCAACTTCCGCAATGCCGCTGCCCATCGTACCGGCGCCGATTACTCCTACTATCATTTCTTCACCTCCACAGCTACAAACGTTCCACAACGGCAGCGTAACCTTGCCCGCCACCAATGCACAGTGTGGCCAGCCCCAATTTAGCTGCCCTATCTTCCATGGCATGCAGTAAAGTTACGAGTATACGGGCACCGCTGGCACCAATGGGATGGCCAAGAGCAATTGCCCCTCCGTTGACGTTAACTTTGGCCGCATCGAGTTTCAATTCCCTGGCAACTGCCAAGGACTGGGCCGCAAAGGCCTCGTTGGCCTCGATTAAATCCATGGCATCGATGGATAAACCGCATTTTT
Organism: uncultured Clostridiaceae bacterium; assembly: GCA_964626065.1. Taxonomy (GTDB): domain Bacteria; phylum Bacillota; class Limnochordia; order Darwinibacteriales; family Darwinibacteriaceae; genus UBA3910. Next base: position 3,788 of record CAZVDE010000040.1, read on the forward strand.
GGAGCGCTTTGCGGCTCGCTTCCACCGGCCCCATCCCCATAATCGCGGGGTCAACCCCCGAAGCGGCATAGCTTAACAGCCGGGCCATGGGCTTCAGCCCGTAGGCGTCCGCCTTCTGCCTGGACATCACCAAGACAACCGCGGCCCCGTCGTTTATGCCCGAAGCATTACCGGCGGTGACCGTTCCATCCGGTTTAAACGCGGGCCTAAGCCTGGCCAATGACTCTGCCGTTACACCCTGCCTGGGGTGTTCGTCCCGGGCAAATTCAACCGGATCACCCCGCCGCTGAGGTATCACAACCGGAATGATCTCTTTGGCAAAGCGGTTCTCGGTAAGGGCTTCTTGATATTTCTGTTGGCTGCGAGCGGCAAACTCATCTTGTTCGGTGCGGCCGATGCCCCATTTTTCCGCAATGTTTTCTGCCGTCACACCCATATGAACATCATTGAAAGCGCACCACAGGCCGTCTTGAATCATCACATCCACCAGCTGGCTGTGGCCCATTCTTATGCCCCAACGAGATTTGAACTCCGCGTAGGGCGCGGTGCTCATGCTTTCCATGCCGCCGGCCAAATAGACATGGCCATCGCCGGCACGAATCGCTTGCGCGGCCAAACCCACTGCCTTTAAGCCTGAACCGCACACTTTATTCACGGTATGAGAGGGCACACTGGCGGGTATACCCCCTTTAATCGCGGCCTGGCGAGCGGGATTTTGCCCTGAAGCAGCCTGAATGACATTGCCTAAGATCACCTCATCAATTTCAGCCGCGGGAATATTCGTTCTGGCCAAAATCTCCTTGATTAAAATGGCACCCAGATCCGCTGCGGGCATGTCCTTCAGTGTTCCTCCAAAACTGCCTACCGCTGTCCGGACCGCCTCTACAATAACAACTTCCTGCATAACCGTCCTCCTTCAAATTTTCTTAGCGTTGCGGCGTCTCCGCTCCAGATTAGCCGGTTCTATGGAACGGTTTTTTTTCGATTCTAACAGCTGAGCAACGCCGGTGTACTCGTCTTCAGCCCCGTTTTCCGGCTCCCGGGCTTCTTCCAAATACTGGGGCTCCGCATAAGTGGCAATAACCCCTTCATAGTTGCGCAGTACTACCTTTGTTGGCGACATACTGATTAGGTATTGCGGCATTACGGGAGTTTTACCGCCACCGCCGGGTACATCAACAACATAGGTGGGTACTGCATAGCCTGAGATATGCCCCCGTAGGGCCTCCATGATTTCCAAACCTTTGGACACCTTGGTGCGAAAATGTTCTATGCCGACTGACAGATCGCACTGATAAATGTAGTAGGGCCTGACCCGGATTTTTACCAAACCCAACACCAATTCTTTCATGATCTGCGGACTATCGTTGACACCCCGCAGCAAAACACTCTGGTTCCCCAAGGGAATCCCGGCATCGACCAACTTATGGCAGGCAGCTGTCGATTCAGCCGTGATTTCCTTGGGATGGTTGAAATGTGTGTTCAGCCAAATCGGATGGTATTTTTTCAGCATATTAACGAGATCATCCGTGATTCTTTGGGGCATAACAACGGGAGTGCGAGTGCCCAAGCGGATTATTTCCACGTGGGGGATGTCCCGCAGCAGCTGAATGATCTTTTCCAATTTGTCATCGGACATTAGTAGGGCATCGCCGCCCGAAAGCAGAACATCCCGTACCGCCGGCGTCTTTCTGATATATTCCACACCTTGTTCGATGTAGTTCCACGAAACCCCACCGTCGTGCTGGCCGGCGAAACGGCGCCTGGTACAGTGGCGGCAGTACATGGAGCATTGATCGGTAATCAGAAATAAAACGCGATCGGGATAACGGTGTGTCAAACCGGGTACGGGCGAGTCCCTGTCTTCACTGAGGGGATCGAGCATATCCGCCTCGCCGAACAAGGTCTCCGCGATAGTTGGAATTGCCTGGCGCCGAATTGGGCAGCAGGGATCGGCGGGATCCATAAGGGAAGCATAATACGGTGTGATCCCCATCCGGAAAACATCCAGGACCTTGCCGATCTCTTCCCTTTCCGGACCCGGCAAGGGAATGTGCCGCGCCAACTCCTCTACGCTTTGAATGCGATTTCTAACCTGCCAATGCCAATCTCGCCACTCATCCTCAGTGCAACCCCACTCATGCCATGATTCGAGTATCATGTCTTCCTTGCGCTGAGCGTTCAAGACAAACATCTCCTTTGGAATTCAGTTGCCAACTCAAGCGGGCAATTCCATCTCCTTCAGCTGCGGACATATTTCCAGTGGTGCTTCTGTTGCTGCAATGATCTCATCAACACTGAATTCCGGATTTTTTTCAAGCAGAATCATCGTGCCATCATTGATCTTAAAGACACCCATTTCGGTGACCACAAGATCCACCTCGTTGGCTGCAGTCAGGGGCAGGCGGCATCTTTTCAATAGTTTCGCATCGCCCCCCCTTGTTAGGTGAAGCGTCGCCACAATAACCCGTTTGGCGCCAACGACCAGATCCATTGCCCCGCCCATCCCGGGTACCATTTTCCCCGGTATCATCCAATTGGCCAGATTGCCGTAGGCATCAACTTCTAACGCCCCGAGTACAGTCACGTCTACATGGCCGCCCCGAATAATGGCGAAAGAATCTGCACTATCAAAGAATGCGCCTCCGGGCAAAATGGTGACCGGCTGCCCGCCCGCGTTTACTATATTAAAGTCCTCTTCACCGGGAGCGGGCTGCGGGCCTAAACCCACAAAGCCGTTTTCGGACTGCAGTATAACGTCAACTCCGGGAGGAATGTATCCGCTGACCATTGTGGGTAATCCAATCCCCAGATTGACCACATCGCCGTGTGCTAACTCCTGTGCAATGCGTCGGGCAATCAGTTTTCTCTTCTGCCTATCATCCATCAATGTTCCCTCCCTCTACTAAATAGTCCACGAAAATATTGGGTGTCATCACATGATCGGGGTCAATCTCGCCTACCTCTACAATTTCCTCCACCTCGGCAATAACGGTGCCGGCCGCCATGGCCATTAGGGGATTGAAATTGCGTGCACTTTTGCGGTAGATGAGATTGCCCTTGCGATCGGCCTTCCAAGCCTTAATGAGGGCAAAATCCGCTTTGAGCGGCTCCTCCAACAAAAAGGTGGTGCCGTTTAGCTGCAGCTCTTGTTTACCCTCCGCCACAACAGTACCCACTCCGGTGGGGGTTAAAAACCCTCCCAAGCCGGCCCCGGCGCAGCGTATCCTTTCCGCTAACGTCCCTTGGGGTACCAGTTCAACGCGGATCGCGCCCGCAATCTTTTTCTGGCCCGTTTCGGGATTGGTACCTATATGGCTTGCTATTAAATGTTTTACGGCGTCAGCGCTGATCAGCATCCCGATCCCATCACCCTGCACCCCGGTATCATTTACAATAATGGTTAAATCGCGGATACCCAGTTTAACCAGCTTGCGAACTAAGTTTACAGGTGTGCCGCAAGTCATGAAACCACCAATCATTACGCTGCTGCCGTCGTTTATTCTAGAAAGTGCCGCTTTAGGCGACAAAACTTTTGGCATAACTTAGCCTCCTTTTACTTTTTTCACATTCACCCCTTGTGTATTAAGCCTAAGACCGAGCATTTCCCGGGCTTTGTCGGGAGATGCAGCATCACGTCCAAGTTCTTGAGCAATACGCACTATGCGAGCAACCAGCTGTGCATTACTCGTGGCCAATTCCCCCCTCCGATAATAAATGTTGTCCTCAAAACCTACCCGTACATGCCCACCCATCCCAATAGCCGCGGCGGCCAGTGAAAGCTCGTGACGGCCGATACCGGATACAGTCCAAGTCGCGTTTTTGGGAATAGAGTCCACCAAAAAACTTAAGTTTCTCACACTGGCGGGCAGTGCACCGGGTACACCCAAAACAAAGTTGAAATGAAGCGGTTCCTCCACCAGGCCCTGCCTGACTAAAAATAGAGCATTGGCAATCATTCCCACTTCGAAGATTTCAAACTCGGGCTTAACCCCCCGCTCCTGCATGAGCCGGGCTGCTTTTTCCACGAAATCCTGAGGATTAGAAAAGATATCGCGCCCAAAGTTACAGGTTCCCGTACTAAGTGTCGCCATCTCCGGATTAAGCTGGACCGGTTGGAGCCGTTCCTCCGCACTGTGCCACACCGCCCCCCCGGTGGAAGGTTGAAAGATAACGGGACAGGCATCTTCAACGATTTTTTTTATTTCACCATATACTTCCTTATCTTGGGTGGGGCTTCCGTCAGCAAGGCGGGCGTGCACATGCACGATGGCTGCACCCGCTTCATAACACTCCACCGCCGCCTGCCCAATTTCCTGTGGTGTAATGGGCAGATTCTTCTGCTGTTCTCGCGTGACCTCGGCTCCGGTAAGTGCCGCGGTAATAATCACATCCGACACAATTTCATCCCTTTCTTTGTTTATCCTTGGGTACAACACAGACCCCTTTGGCTCGGGCAACTACGATCGGTTCTGCCAACACATCCATTGCGGACGGGCCCACATTGGGCTTTGTAGGGGCGGTAATCTGCTTGACCGCGGTGAACTCCATTTTACGGGAAGTGTTGCCCACCTCAGTGATTTTGCCCACCACTTCAATGTAATCTCCGGCATAAACCGGGGCTGTAAACTGAACCTCGCTGTAGGTCAGAAACAGTCCCTCATCACCATCATGGCGGATCAATAGTTCGGTTGCCGCATCGCCGAAGAGCTGCAGGACAAACGCCCCATCCACAAGTCCCCCCCCGTAGTGGGCCTGGGCAGCACCGACCCTGACACGCAGTACACTTTCTTCCATACCTTATTCCCCCTTAAGCTATTTGATTTTATGCTACAACCGTCTGGCTAATTTTTTGGCTATAAAGGCAGCAACATCTCGGGGCGTTGTCCCGGCGCCAAAGCCGGCATCGAAACCCAGTTCAACTGCTAAGAGCTGATCAATCCGGGGCCCCCCTGCAATCATAATCAACCTGCGCCGTAAATCCTCTGCTTCCGCCATTTCAATTAACTCCGTCAGGTTTTGCAGGTGCACATTGCGCTGTGTGACCACCTGAGAAACCAAGACCACATCGGCCCGCGTTTCTCTGGCCTTTTGCAGCAAAACTTCGTTGAGCACCTGGCTGCCCAGGTTGTAGGTTTCAAGCATGGGGTATCTTTCTAAACCGTAATCCCCCGCATAGCCTTTCATATTCATGATTGCATCAAGGCCCACCGTGTGAGCATCGGTGCCGGTGCAGGCACCCACCACCACGATTTTTCGGCCTATTTCAGCTTGAATAAAACTATTTATCTCCTCAAACGTCATTGCCTGTTGCTGATGTTCCACAACGGGAATTTGCTGCAAATCCACACTATGGGTAGAACTACCGTAAAGAATGAAATGACTAAAATCATGCAGGTTTTTCATATGCACCACCTCAACATCCTCCAACCCCATCTGGGCCGCCAGGCGTTTAGCCGCTTCGCGGGCTAGCGTACCGGCGGGTATGGGCAGGGTAAAGCTGAGCTGCACCTGTCCGTCACCCCATGCATCGCCATAGGGTTTAATCCGGTTTGTCTTATCGCTCACGATTGTCCCCCCCTTTCGGCCCCAATGCCCAGACTTGCCCGCATCTTTTCCAGGAAAGGGTTACTGTAATCGAGCCCTTTTTTGATGACGCCATCACGGCCGCGGCCGCCCAGGCGCGGGCGTTTGATGTCTGCAAAATAGCCCTCACTAATGGCCCGTTTAAGTCCTTTTGCACTAATATCCTCGAGAAAAACCACAACCTGATCGACTATCGCTTGCGAGCGTTTTTGAATGATGCCTCCGGGCTTAAAACTGATCTCATGCGCCAAACCTCGGGCATTTTCCATCACATACTGGGCATTTTCAATACTTAAAATGCGGTCGCTCAAATGCGGGGTGTGAATGGCTTCGGTGAGCATTCCCAATAAATGAATGCTCTGCCCGGTCAGCACGGATGCTAGGTTGAACATGGCATTCTGCACGTGGCCCATGAAAATGTCACCGGTCATATGTTTAGTGGGAGGCATATACTTCAAAGGTGCATCCGGGAAAATCTGCCGGATGGTCTGGGCTAGAGCCAACTCGTAGAGGAAGCCGTTTTTTAACGCAGGATCAAGCTCAAAGGCATGCCCCAACCCCAGCTGCCAGTTTTGCAGGCCGGCAGCTAAGCCCAGCTGTTCGTTGATGAAATTGGAAGCCACAACGGTGTGCGCCTGTTCGAAAGCATCGGCTGTAGTGAGGTAATTGTCCTCGCCCGTGTTGATGATGATCCCGGCATAAGCATTGATCATGCGGGAAAAATACTGATCGGCGAAGGTGCGGTCCATATTAATATCACGGAAAAGTATTCCGTACATGGCATCGTTTAACATCATGTCCAGGCGTTCCAAGGCACCCATAACCGCGATTTCGGGCATGCAGAGCCCGGAACAGTAATTCACCAGCTGAATATAACGGCCCACTTCCTCACTGACTTCATCCAGCGCCTGCCGCATTACTTTGAAGTTGGCCTGAGTGGCATATGTGCCACCGAAACCCTCCGTTGTGGTGCCGTACGGTACGTAATCGAGCAGGCTTTGTCCCGTTGTTCTAATCACCGCGATAATATCCGCACCATGCCTGGCGGCGGCCTGGGCCTGCTTAACATCGGCAAAAATATTGCCGCTGGCCACAATCACATACTTCAAAGGTTCGCCGCCCAGTCCCAGCCGTTCTTTGTCCGCTTCGCGCTTGTGGCGCTGTTTTGTTATGGAATCTAAAGCAAGTTGGACGTAATCAGCGGTCACTCGCTCTATTTTTTCAGGATTCTGCGGGGCGAGAGAGCAGATCTCAAGATCCCGGGCACAAGCCTCGGCAATCTGCTGCGGCGTTTGATCCAGGGCCACCACCGCGTTGGCAAGCCAAAAGGAAACACCCCGCTCCAGCTGCCCCCCATTAAACACCTGATCAACCACGACGTTGGGTAGGGGAACCCCATTTCCATCTACCCCATCAATGCCAAACAAACGCGCCGCCGTGCGTTCGATGCTGACAGTGGTATGCAGTTCGATTTCCCTTTGTACTTCGCGGGCGATTGCCCGAGCCAGTTCACGGGCCTTTTGTACCTGGCCATCGTCCAGGACTAAGAGCTCATTCATCATGCCGCCTTTCCTCCTCTATTCCGGGCACCGGTTTTGTAACAGACCCTTTGCCCTGCGGATAATCCTTTCATCCAGCCCCAGTGCCTCCGCGACAACAGCGGCATCGCTGGTCACTGTCCCCTGCTCATCTGCGGGCTGCAACCTATAATCCATTGCTCTGCGAAAAACATCCAGCTGTAGCCGGGTCGCGACGGCCCAATCCCGCTTCAGTTGCTCATGGTCCAAACCCCTGACCCGCAGATGGCGAATTTGTTTCAAAGCCGCTAGCTCCGGGTAGTGTGTTGTAATCACCGTGATTGAAGGCCGTTCATTAAGGCTTTCCAGCACCGCCCGGGCGATCGCCGCCCCTTCCGCGGGGTTTGTGCCGTGGGCAATTTCATCGATCAAAATCAGACCATCGCTGCTGCTTGCTTCTAGGGCATCGCTAATAAAAGCAATCTCTTCGGCAAAACTACTCAACCCGGCGGGGTTTCCCGCAGAACTGAAATGGGCAGCGATAAACCGGCGGGGCTTAAATTTCATGGCCTGTGCCGGTACCAACAGGCCAAACTGGGCCATGGCAATCAGCAGCCCCACAGTCTTTAAACCGGCTGTTTTCCCGCCCATATTAGGTCCCGTAATGATTGTTACTCCGGTCTGAAATTCCAAATCAAGGGGGGTGTAGCTGAGGCCTTGGCCCGTGACCTCCTCCTCCAGCACAAGGTGGCGGCCCTGAAAAATGGTGATGGCCCGTTTCTCCCCCTGCTCAGGCTTTATTCCGCCATATGCGGCACAGAATTTTGCTTTGGCCAGCAGAAAATCGAGAAAGGCCAATAATTCCAGCATTTGCAGCAGGCTTGCGCCCTGTTCCGCAACGGCCCCGGTCAACCGGCGCCGAACCCGTTCTTTGCAGCGTTCTTCTTTCTGCCTGACCGAAGATAGTTCTCGCTCAATTTGACCGGTTACATCGGGCGTTAAGCGGAACCTGACAAAATCCGCTGTTTCCTGCACCTTTTGCAAACCCTCTATCGCAGTAAGTGCCGCAATTTTTTCCGCTTCGGCGGTGCTGACACTGATCTCGCCTTCAGTGGATAAAATCCGTCCCGACACGGCCTTAACTTGGTCTTCCACCAAGGTCCGCTTGTTGAGGAGCGAATTCTCCAACGCCGAGCGCTTAGCGCGAACCCGCGCCAATTCCCGGTCATAGCCGTCAGCTACGTAAAAGCTTTTCCTGCTGCCCTGGCCCACGCTTAAGGCCTGCCTGCATTCGCTGCACACATCTATGGGAACGGGCAGCAAGCTATTCCAGCCCAGCCTATCAATTTCGTTTTTGACCTCCATCAGAATGTGCAGCAGCTTTTTTATTTCATAAAACTCGGTGTCATCCAATATTTGTCCCTGCAGGCTGCGCCTGATGGTGACCGCCACATCGCGTGCCCCGGCCAAAAGATGGTCCAGTTCGGCGCCTATATGGGCGTCTTCTTTAAACCGAGCCGCAATCTTCTCCAGCCGCTCCCATTCCGCTTCCATCTCTTTTTTCTGTTCCGGCAAGAAGGGCTGTGCTTTGCGGTGTAAGGCCCTACCTAAGGAAGATACGGGTTTAATCCGTGACCAAATTTCCTCAAACCCCAAGTGGCGCGCCGTACCCGCATCCAAAAACTGCATCCCCATCCCCCCTCGGCTCGTAGCGGATTCCTAAGAACAAGTCAAAACAAGGGACCGGTTCTACCACCCGGCCAACGTCCTCTAGCAATTTGATAGGTTCGGCATAGCCGTGGCGGCTGTTAAAAGGGTTAACGGTAACGGCGCTGATGTGAATCGGATTCAGCACCTTTAAATTCGCACCGCTAGATAACAAACGTTGAAAACCTCCACCGCTCAAAAAAACATGTGTTGCATCGGGGACCAGAAGCGTGAGCGCCGCGGGTGCTGACCCGGCGCCTAACACAGCGTCCAGCAGCTCATCTGTGAGCATGCCCCTGATGAATACGGTCTCGACTCCCCGCCCAACATATTTTGCCAAAATTTCGCCCAACACCACTGCTTCATCGTGTGCAACAAAGCGCCGCACGGTGCGGCCGGCTAGAAAAATCATTTTTGCGTCAGCTGAAATACTCTGCAGATGTTGGACCAGTCCTAAATCGCCCAGACCCGGCAGGGTTAAAAAACCCCACTGCAGCTGCAGTTTTTCCAATAGCCTAAAGCGTTCCCAAGCAGCCTCCGCACCCACCGCAAAAATGGTAGTATGGGTAACGGTGGGGGCCGCAAGAGAACGTCGATCAACCGCCCCATCCACCAACAACAAATCGTGGGTAATCCGCTGCAGCACTTCCTGCAGGGACACAAGTTCAGAACGGGTACCCGGCCCCGCCAGCATCACCCGGCCCGAACTTTTGGCCCGTGCCAAAACAATCTCCCCCAACCGGGTCGTAATTCCGGTCAGGCTTAAAATCTCATAATCTAAACCGCCGGCCAACAGCAGCTCTCGGGCAGTCGCGATGATCTGCCCGGGCCTTACCAAGACCCGCGGCTTGTCATGGCCAAACAGGCTGTCCTGCTCTTCGCCGTCTAAGCCGATAGAGGTGACGGCGGTAGTAACACCCAATCGCTCGCCCTCCGCCAGCAGCTGGTTTAAGGTAAACGTTTTGCCGGTGTTTTTTCCAAGGCCAATAATAGCTACCGAACGGAAGCCGCTTTCTACAATTTTAGCCAACAGCAACGACAGGCCCCCATTTCCAGCAGATAGTCCTATACATAAATTTCCGCAAACAGCTGCCTTAATTTCGCGTTTTCCCGTAAAACTTCCAGCGTAATTGCGGCGTGGCTGTGGGTATAACCATTGCCGATCAGCATCGTAACATCTTTGCCTACCCCTTCGGCGCCTAGAGCGGCCGCGGTGAAACTAGTGGCCATGCTGAAAAAGTAAACAAGCCCACCGTCGCGGGTACACAAAATAGATGCCATCTCAGTTTGGGAAATATTTACACAGTTAATTGTGACGTCTGCCAGCGTCTCACCTGCCTCTTGCAGTGCGGTGAGGCAGGCCACCGGCCGGGTTGCATCCACATTCAACACCACATCCGCCAGCCCCAATTGCCTCACTCGCTCAACTGCGGTTTCGCCGTAATCCATAGCAATGATCCGGCCCGAAACACCCGCCCGTTTCTTGGCTTCATGCAGGCATAAGCTGCCCGATTTACCGCCTGCCCCCACGATTAAAACGGTATCTCCCGGCTTAACCAGTTTGGCGGTCTGTGCAGGGGCGCCGGCCACATCCAAGGCCGCCAAAGCCAGTTTTTCGGGCAGATCACTCGGAAGCACAGCATAGATGCCGCTTTCAAAGAGAATGGCCTGCCCTTTGATATCAACTTGGGCAGTTTCCAGATGAATAGTTTTTACTTCCTCGATTACTAGGGGGGTTAAGGTTAAGGACACCAATGATGCAATCCGGTCCCCAACCTTCAGATCGCGCTGTTTTTGTAAATGAGTGCCAATCGACCTCACCGTTCCAATAAACATCCCGCCCGATCCGGTGACGGGATTATGGTGTTTACCCCTTTCCTGCACAATATTCAGCATGATTTCGGCGATGCGTTTTGGATCGTCGTTTGCTTCTTGACGAATTTGCGTAAAGCTCGCGGAATCAATGTTCAATGTTTCCACATCGATCAGCAGCTCGTTGGCGCGGATTTCCATGCGATTGTCAAGCTTTAGAGCACCCTGGGGCAGGGCTCCCTCCGGTTCAATCACCCGGTGAATGCCATATGGGCAGAATAAGTTCACGGCAAAACCCCCTCCTTGTTATTTACGAAGCGATCATGATTCATTTACAACTTCTTGAATAACGACACAAATCCTTTTTATAAAGGACCGGTTTGCGTGTATTTTTACCCGTTAAAACCCGGCTCTAGCCTTCGGTGCGCCTAACAAAAAGCGCCGTCTGCGGAGCAAACGGCGCTTTACTTATTTAACATGTTACCGGCTGTACGTTTTGATCGCGAAGCAAACGAGCGGCGTGTGTTTTTCGTAACGGCGGAAGACTCACCTATCCCGCCTGTTCACT
>CAZVDE010000041.1:0-14290 GCA_964626065.1 uncultured Clostridiaceae bacterium
TTGCATAAAATCCCTTCCAAACACTCATATTAGTGAAGAGGAGGGAAGGCAGTGAATCGGACTGTAGGAATAGTGATAGTGCTTTTAGTTGTGTTAGGGGTGGCCATCTTCATCAATGCTCAGCGCAAGGACACCGAGGAATGGAAGGATGGCACCTATGTGGCACGTTCGGACCCTGATGAACGGGGTTATTACGGCGAAATTGAAATAGTGATTCGCGATGGTAAGATTTCCAGGGCAGATTATGAAGAAAACGACCAGGCAGGAAAACCAAAAGGCAAGGATTACCCCTACCAAGCGGGGCCCCAGTCCCATCCCAAACTGGAAGAACGGCTGATTGAAGCACAGAATCCGGATAAGGTGGAAGTGATCAGCGGGGCAACTCAGACTCATGAGCGTTTTCAGCAGGCTGCAAGAAGGGCACTGCAAAAGGCTGAGGAGGGGGATCAATCTCGCCCGCCAATGCCAAAGCCGCCTATGAGGCCTGAAACTCCCACAACTGATGATACGGCAGCGTTGGGATGGAAGGACGGTATGTACACGGCCCAAACGGAGCCCGATTCGCACGGATACCACGGCGATATAGAGATAGTTATTTCTAACGGTAAGATAACGAGGGTCAGCTATGATGAAAAGGATCAGGAAGGAAAAGCCAAGGGCGAAGATTACCCCTACCCGTTAGGCCCCGAGTCAGAAGATAAATATGAACAGCGTCTGATGGAAACGCAAGATCCGGATAAGGTGGAAGTCATTACAGGGGCGACCGAAACGTGGGAGCGCTTTAAAGATGCGGCTCAGCAGGCTTTGAAAAAGGCAAAATAAATATAAAAGCAGTGGCTAAAAATGCGCTCTCTAAAAGGAGGGTGCATTTTTAAATTGTCTGGTAAGATTTGGGTAGATTTGTTATAATTAAAACATCTTAACAAGTGTGGAGGGCAAAAAATGAGCGATGATATTGCCCGAGGCCTGATCAATTTGGTCGCAATTTCTGTTCTAGGCCTAATGATCAAGCAAAACGCTTTGTTTTCTCCCAAGGAGAGGAGGGCTTCACTTCTTGCGGTAGCCTCCGTTATAGTGGCGATTGTGGCTGAAGCGATCACCTTTTCCTTAGCCGCCCCCAATAGCCCCTATTGGCAGATAAATAAGCTCTTTTGTGCAATTGGATTTGGCATAACCCCCTTTGTCCCTTTCTTGATGGCCGTTGCGTTTGGAGTGAGGGGTGGAAAAAACAGAATCCTTTATGCCGGACCGGCGATTATTAATGCTCTATTATCGGCCTTGTCACCATTTTATGGGTTTATCTATTCCTACTCTTCCGCCAATGAATATTCTCGGGGGCCGTTTTTCCCCGTTTTTATTCTTGCCTCTTTGTTCGGAATGGTAATGTTTGTGGTGCACACTCTAGCAGCGGTTAGAGTGTTTCAAAATCGAAATAAAGGAATTTTGCTCGGGATAGTCTTTCTGACGCTGTTTGGCGCATCTATCCAAGTTATCCGCACCGAAATACCCTCTACGTGGCCAACTATCACTTTGGCAATGATCTTGGCATATGCATATTACACTGAACTATTGGAGCAGCATGATGTAATGACCAAACTGTTTAACCGCAGGGCTTACGAAAAACGCCTCGCCCAGTTGGCCCTGAAAGGGGCCGGCTGTGCCGTGCTGTTTGATGTTGATAATTTTAAGCAGGTCAATGACAGTCATGGCCATCAATATGGTGACCTATGCCTTGCAAAAATCGCTCAATGTATTCGTGACTCTTTCGGGCGGTTTGGGTTTTGCTATAGAATTGGCGGGGATGAGTTCGGTGTCCTCAGCGCGAGGTTGGATAGGCGGTCGCTAGATAGGGCCGTTAGCGCATTCGAAGCTGAAATGGCTTGGCTGCGGGCAGAAGATCCGTGCTTGCCGCGCGTGTCGATGGGACATGCTTTCTTCGGCGAGGGCGCCTGCGGCGCAGAAGAGGCATTGCAGGCAGCGGATCGCATGCTTTATCTGAGTAAAAAAAGGAAGGCGGAAAAGGTGCCCATCTAAACCAGATGGGCACCGATGCTGCAGCTATCTACAGCGGGGATCGCGCCAATAGTTATTGGCGGCCGCAACCGTTTGGAAGTTGATTGCGATTACCTGTGAAACTGCAATCAGGCTATCGGCGTTTGTTGAGTAGACCGGCCGCAGTAGCTCTCGGATTTCTTCAGATGGCTGCGTGTATAACACGCCCCTCTGCGAGAGCACAATGGCCAGTTCGAATCCTTCCTGCGGTGTGCGAGTGATTAGAGAATATAACCATGTTTCCATCGTGTTCATCCCTCCCCTACTTGTATATGCAGGGGAATGTCCCGCCGGTATGCTCCTGCGGTAGTGTTTGCATCACTTTTTTGCGGCAACCACAAAGCCCCATCACCTTCCTGATGGGGCCTTTACGTGTTCTTAATAATGGAGCTGGCGAGGGGAGTCGAACCCCTGACCTGTTGATTACGAATCAACCGCTCTGCCAACTGAGCCACGCCAGCATAGAAATGGAGCGGACGACGAGATTCGAACTCGCAACCCTCGGCTTGGGAAGCCGATGCTCTACCATTGAGCCACATCCGCCCTGTACTCATATTATAGAAAAAAGATTGGCTAAAATCAAGTACTATTATGCAGGAACATTTTTGGGGGCAGCGAAGTAGTAAGCCTGCGAAAGGTGTGATTATCCTGATGAGGCGAAGATTTCAGTTGACAATACTGGTTGTATTGCTCCTTTCAGGATCGGTGTTTGCCGCAAGAGACTACATTGACGTCTGGCCCGCGGGTTGGTCAGAGGTAACTCAGCTCTTTAACACGGGTATTTTTACTGACCGTTTTCTTGTGACCGATATGGGCCCGCTGGGTACCATTTTTCTCACAGAGGACGGCCTTTATTTTAAAGAACTCGATTTAGTATTACGTGTCGCTAAGGACGGCGAAGTGCTGCGCAGAATAAATCTTGCCGCCCGGCGGGAACTGATAAGCCATCGGCTCGGTACCGATGGCGAAGGAAACATATACGCGGTATGGATTGAAAAGTCGGCGGAAGGCTATAGCTTAAACTACACCAATTTTGACCCTGCAAAGGGCGATCCGGAACTCACCGTTCTACTCCTCACTGATCACACCATTCGGGACTTGGATGCCTTCCAAGAGGACGACATAACCCACGTAGTTTGGTCGGAATGGGAAGAGCATTTGCAGATTAAATACGGAAAAATTGAAAGCGGCCAACTTGTTACACTGGCCGCGGTAACCGACAACACAAACGTATCCGTTCGACCCAGCGTTACGGTTGATCACGGGGGCCGGCCGGCGGTGGCCTGGGTGGAGTCAGATGCGCATCAGGCAGTCCGAATCTACTTCAGCAAAGAAACAGAAGCAGGTTGGACTCCGCCTTTGGTGATAGGGTCCGGCTCAATGTCAGATATCGAGCAGGGGGGAAGTATAGCGCTCCTACCCGATGCTGACCGCGTTGTTGTTGCTTGGGCAGCATTACCCCATAACAGCGATCGCTTATTCGTTCACATGAGTGAGGTAAGTAGTGACCTTCGCAGCGAAGCACCGGTGGTCTTGGCCTTGGGCAGCCGGCCCCGCTTGCTCAAAAATAACGACGGCATGCAGCTTGTCTGGCAGGGGCAGGGGCAATTTGGTTCTTGTATTCGACATGCCTATTTGCGCGGCGGCAAATTGGAAAACATAACAAACCTGACTGTGGGGCGTAAGGCGGGCTTTAGGCCTGAGGTAATAAGCCGCGAAGGTTATATTCATGTCTATTGGCTGCAAGCCGATCCCGAACGGGGTTTTAATGTCCACACCATCAACAATAGGTATCCTAAAGAGATTAGTTGGTGGCAAAAGGCGGGGATTGATGAGAAAGCCCCCGCCTATCATTTGCTGTATTTGTTTGTGAGTAATTTCATGCTGTCCTTTGTCTATCTGTTTGGCCATGGCGGTGTACTTCTCGTGGGTGGGTTGATCTCGGGCCTTCTGCAGAAAATTCCGGCTTACGGGAAACAAAATTTGTTTTATAAGATCACTGTAACGGCACTAATCCTGCTGGTGGTTCGTAATCTGCCCATTCCCATGACGAATCTAGCCTTTTTCGGGCTGATTCATTACGGTATCTCGGTGGTCCTTTCCATTTTGGGCACATACTTTATCTTACGGGGTGTCCAGCCGGAAGGGATCTTTTCGACCATGGCCATTGTTTTGCTGTGGACTTTTCTGTTTCTGTTCTTTTCCCTGATTCCACAGACTATTTTAGGTTAAAGGAAGGTAAACCATGAAAAACAGAATTTGGCGAAAGCTCGGCGCAGTGGCAGTGGTGTTCTTAGGCGGCATGCTGGTTGTTTTGAGCAGTTTTGCCTCGCTGGGTTTCCCTTTTGCGATAGATCCGATCCAAAATCTCGTTTGGATCGAGGTCATGTTTCTTGCGGCCCTATTGGGCATACCCCTATTTCGTTAACTTATCAACAATGGCCATGATTTCCTCAATCTTTTGCTGCCCGCTTTCGGTGGCAAAGGCCTCCCGCACACAATTATCTAGATGGTCGTGGAGAATGTGATGGTTAACGGTTCGCAAAATCGCTTGTGTCGCCAGAATCTGGTTGGAAATGTCAACACAATAGCGATCATCCTCTACCATCCGGATTAAGCCGTCCAGCTGCCCGCGGGCCGTTTTTAAAAGGCGCATCACCTTAGCTTGATCTGATTTCACAGCAATCACCCACCAATGGAGATGACTTGATAGCCCGCTTGGCTGATTGCCTCTCGCACGCTTGCTTCATCCCATTCCCCCGAAACTTCGATGGTAGCAATGCCTTGGGTAAGATCCACCTCTGCGCTCAACCCGGACAGTTTGTTTAATGCTTCTTCAACCCGCTTTTGGCAGTGGGTGCACGTCATTCCTTCTATCCTCACTGTTTTTTTCACAGCAACCCCTCTTTTCAATTGTTTTGGGCGAAACCGCCTTAAACGCAGGGCGTTGGAGACCACGAAGATTGAACTGAGGCTCATCGCGGCCGCTGCATACATGGGATTCAGTTTCCAGCCGGCGATGGGATAAAGCAAGCCCGCCGCCAAAGGAATACCCAAGGCGTTGTAGAAAAAGGCCCAGAACAAGTTTTGTTTTATATTGCGAATTGTCGCCTTACTGAGTTCAATCGCGGTAACCACGTCGGTTAGGCTGTTCTTCATTAGTACAACATCGGCCGATTCTAAGGCAACGTCCGTGCCTGCACCGATAGCAATTCCCACATCGGCCCTGGCTAAAGCAGGCGCATCGTTAATTCCGTCCCCCACCATGGCCACTACTTTCCCCTTAGCCTGTAAGTCGCGGATCTCTTGCTCCTTATCTTCGGGCAATACTTCTGCAATTACGGTATCGATCTGCAGTTCGCGGCGAATCGCTTCAGCCGTCCTTTTGTTATCCCCCGTAAGCATAACGACGTCAATACCCAGACCCTTTAAGGCTGTAATTGCCTTTTTACTGGAGGGTTTCACAACGTCTGCCACAGCGATAATGCCAATCGCCTCTCCTCGTGTGGCAAAATACATGGGGGTCTTGCCCTCGTCTGCTAAACGATCTGCATCCGTTTCAAAGTGATGCAGCCGGATGTTGTGATCACGCATAAAGGCAAGATTACCGGCAAGATAGGTTTGACCGTCAATGGCCGCCTCAATTCCCTTACCGGGTGTCGCCAGAAAATCGCTAACTTGGCTGAGGGATAGATTTTGCTGTGCAGCTGCCGCAACGATTGCTTCCGCCAAGGGGTGCTCGGAGGGTTTTTCTAGCGACGCCCCTAGTGCAAGTAGTTGCTGTTCATTGAGGTCCTGGCCCGGGTGGGGGATCAGGTCCGTTACCCTGGGTTTCCCCTCCGTAATCGTTCCCGTCTTATCTAACACAACGGTCTGTACGCTGTGGGCTGTTTCCAAAGCCTCGGCGGATTTGATTAAGATTCCGTGCAGAGCCCCTTGGCCCGTTCCCACCATAATAGCAACCGGTGTTGCCAACCCTAAAGCACACGGGCAGGAGATAACCAATACTGTGATGCCGATAGAAAGAGCAAACTCAAATGAATTGCCCAAAAGCAGCCAAGCCACGGACGAGATTAAAGCGATGGCAATGACAACAGGGACGAATATTCCGCTGATTTCGTCCGCCAGTTTAGCAATGGGCGCTTTAGAGGACGCGGCTTCCTCCACAAGGCGAATGATCTGGGCTAGCGTAGTGTCTTCGCCGATGCGTTTGGCTTCGAACTTGAAAGTACCTGTTCGATTAATGGTGGCGGAAATCACCTCATCACCAACTTGTTTGGCAACGGGGATGCTTTCGCCGGTAAGGGCCGATTCATCCACAGCGGAGTGCCCCTCAACAATTAGGCCATCAACCGGGATGCTTTGGCCGGGGCGGATGAGGATTATATCACCCATCGCCAATTGTTCAACCGGCGTTTCTACTTCTTGCCCATCCCTGATTACGGTGGCGACCTTCGGTGCTAAATCCATCAATTTGGCAATAGCATCCGATGTTCTGCCTTTAGAGCGGGCTTCGAGATATTTGCCAAGCGTAATCAAACCAAGGATCATAGTTGCTGATTCGAAATAAAGATCGTGGGCGTAGCGGGCCACAAGATCCAGATCACCGTGCCCTAACCCCTGGCCGATCCTAAACAAGGCAAAGACTCCGTAAACCACAGCCGCGCCGGAACCGATGGCGATTAAGGAATCCATATTGGGATGGCGGTGCCAAAGTGTTTTAAAGCCGTTTATATAGTACGGGCGGTTGACGTAAATTACCGGGAGGGTTAGCAAAAACTGGGCTAGGGCCATAGAAACCGAATTTTCCGGGCCAACCAGCCAGCTTGGAATGGGCAGGCCCAGCATGGGCCCCATAGCTATATAAACCAGGATTGTCATGAAGATAAGAGAAACGATGGCCCTTTTCTTCATCTCTTGAATTTCGTCCTGTACTTTGTCAGCACGTCGTGTTGCAGTGGGGTCTAGATCGCCTGAGGCCGCCCGGGCTTCATAACCAGCGGCGGAAACAGCGGAAATGATATTCTCCCTTTCTAGGGCGCCCTCGTCGTATTCGACCACCATGTTGTTGGCCAGAAGATTGACGTTAACCGATTTGACCCCATCTATTTTTTGCACGGCCTTTTCCACAGAAGTGGAACAGGCGGAACAGGTCATACCCATTACTTCAAATTTTTCTTTCATCAAATATCACCTCACTACACCCCCGGGGGGTGTTGGTCATCTTTAGGTTATACTATAAGGATACTCAATGTCAACCATTCCAAATCATTTATTGCCCCCGGGAAAGAAAAACGGGGTGGCCTCAGCCATCCCCGTGGTGATTGGGCAGGTAGTTGCGCCCTGCTATTCCGGTGAATATGATATCTAAAAAAGATTCGAATCCGGCCTCCGAAGAGGGTACCGCTAGTTGATCATGCTTAATCCATTTAAAAAATGCCGCGAAATACATGCCCAGTAGGGCCTTTGCTAAGTCATCAGGATCAAAATGCGGGGCTATCTCTTCGCGCTTTTGCGCTTCTTCGATTAATTCAACTAATAGCCCTTCCATTTGCTTGACAGGCATGGGGTAGCCCTCATCTTTAAAAATCGTGGCCACCATGACCTTGCGGGTCACTTTCAGAAACGAAATACTGTCCATGGCGAAGTGTTTGAGAGCAATGCGAATTTTCATCACGGGGCTTTCTACACCAACCAGATCTGCTTCGATGAGGTGCTCAATCTCCTCCACTTCATCGGCTGCAATGCTGTCCAGTAGACTTTCTTTAGTTGGAAAATAATTAAAAAAGGTACTCTTAGACACATCCGCCCTTTCGGCAATCTCTTCCACGGATGTGCTATCGTAGTCTTTACCCTGGAATAGGGCTCGTGCCGCTTTGAGAATGCGGGCTCGGCTTTCAATCTTTTTTCGCTCCCGCCGGGACAGTTCCGAATTAGCCATGGTTACCTCCTGTAACACCTATTTTGTTTGACCCCCAGCGAATGATGGGTGCGCGCCTAGGGACGAAACGATGAAACGTATGCTTGGGATAACCCAGTATGAGGGCCGCTTGGGCTAGATGCCCGCGGGGTAGATTTAATTCTTGCCTCAATTTTGCATCATTATCCAAAGCAACGATAAAATACCCGATTTGACAGGTACCCAGGCCCATCCGCTCAGCCGCCAGCATCATATTATAAAGGGCGTAAATTGCATCATCCCGGCCAAAATAACTCTTTGGC
Source organism: uncultured Clostridiaceae bacterium (assembly GCA_964626065.1). Classification (GTDB taxonomy): domain Bacteria; phylum Bacillota; class Limnochordia; order Darwinibacteriales; family Darwinibacteriaceae; genus UBA3910. The sequence goes on from CAZVDE010000041.1 coordinate 8,275, forward strand.
CCATGGGCAATCAATAATGCGGGTGCGTTGTAAAAGATAGGGTCTTGGCCCGCTTGTAACTGCTGGTACAGCCCAACGAAACTGTGAGCACTGCTTTGGGCTTCTAAAAATTTGCTTCGGCCCAAAGCAAGGCGTACAAACGGCTGCAGGGCCTTGTTTTGAATCAGCTTCGCTTTGCTGTACAAAACTTCAACTACCCTCCCACTGAGATAAGTGATGTCGGATTCTTTGTCGAACACAAGCCAGTCCACTCTCTGCTTATTTTGGGAGCTGGGTACCCAGCGGGCAATGCTGACAAGTTCTTCTATTGTTTCTTTAGCAACCGGTTTGGCGGTAAAATTGCGCACTGAACGGCGGCTGCGGAAGATCCGGCTTAGCTGCCCCGCACTCACCGTTTGTTCGTCCGACGGTAAGGGGCATGATTTGAGGGGTAGATGATTATGGCTGATGGCATCAAACTTGCAGGCGGCGACACAGTGGCCGCAGACTTGACAGAGCCCGGGCTCGAAAATTTCCACTCGTCCGCTTTGCAGCCGAAAAATTTCTTCGGGACAAATATTTACGCAAGCTTGGCAGAGGGTGCATTTTTCCCTATCCACCGAAATCTTAAAGGTGGGTTTTATCGGCATAAAATCACCTCCGTAAAGTATCGTTGTCATCTATTGCTGCAGGATCCGGATCACATCCTTTAATTCTCCTTTGTGGGTTGGTTTAGGTGTGGCCTCCGTTAAATCGGAAGAAGGACTTTCTACAAAAAAAGTACTGATGCCTATTGTGGCCGCTACCATATCCATGTGTTCATCGCCAACCATTAAAGAATGTTCGGCCCGTGCCCCTATTTTAGTCAGGATTTCTCGGTAGTAAAGGGGGTTAGGCTTGGCATAATGGGAATCTTCATAGGAAGTAACCAAATCAAAGGGTAGATCTTCCACCTCTGCCCATCTTAGACGTTCGTACATTATATCCTTTGGGAAAATGGGATTTGTGGCGATCACCACCCGGAGGCCCAGATCGAAAAGTTTCTGTACTACTTCTCTTGCCTCGGGGATCTTCTCTTCGGGCCTTTGTAACACTGAGAAATCGTGCTGATGGGCCCGGTCAAAAAGGCGAATTCCTTGTGCCGCGGGGAAGTCGATTAAGGGAAAAAACGTCTCTTCGAATACCCGCTGATTGGTTTTACTGCCGTCGTTTTTTGTCATGGCCATAAAGGCGGTGTAGACTGCCTTTTGAAATTTGGGAAAAGAGATCGTCGATGGGAATCGCTTATAGACGAGTTCTATGTATTCGGCGCCGAATCTGTTTCTGTCATTATTGATCAAGGTGCCATCCATATCTAACAGGATCGTTTTGAATTTCATTAATACACCTCCAACTTTAGAGATGAAAAGGTTTCGAGGCCCAAAGCCCCGAAACCTTTTTCTCATCCGAGCAGCTCGGTTTAGATTTCTACCGCTGCGAAGATTCGGTCAAATGCTTTGAGGGCATCGTCAATTATTTCGTCCGTATCAGCTAAGCTGGTGTACATGCGGCTGCCCGCCAGGGTGATGATACCCTCCGCGGTATAGGCCGCACCCATGATTTCCATGCCCTTTTTGCGCATTCCAATCTCGCGCATGAAATCGGGCTTTCTAATATCGATGAACATGACGCCGGTCGTTTCCAGATGGCAGATGGAACCTTGGTTATAAGCTACGAAAGGCAGTTTGTGTTTGTCAATGAGCTTGTTTAGGCCCGCAGTCAATCTATCACCTGCTTGGCCCGCTTTAACGGCTGCATCTGTTTCTTCGATTGCTTTTAAGGCGTAGTAACCGGCAACACAGCTTAATGGGTTAGCTGAGAGCGTTCCGCCCACATAGGCCCGTTTTTTGGTTGCTTCTACTCCGGCGGCAAGCCCCGACATAATCTCACGCTTGCCTCCGATTCCGCCAGCAGCGGGGTATCCGCCTGCAATAATCTTACCGAAAATCGTCAGGTCCGGTTCAATGCCGAAATACCCCTGTGCGCCACCCATACCCAATCTAAAGCCGGTGACCACTTCATCGAAGATCAACAGGGCGCCAAATTCGTCACAAAGTTCGCGAACCTGCTGGTTGTATTCTTTGTAAATGGGCCTTGTTCCGCTCTCCGGACCCACCGGTTCAAGCAGTACCGCAGCTGTGCCCCCTTCTTTTTCATTGGCTTCCATAAGTTTGCGCAAGCCCTTAATATCGTTGGGGAAGACTTCCTGAGTGTTAGCCAGGCAGCCTTTGGGGATGCCGTGTGCTTCAAAATCAGCGGTGCCCGGAATATGCAGGCCGTAAACTAACTGATCGCTCCAACCGTGGTAGGCCCCGCCCACCTTAATGATTTTTTTCTTATCAGTATGGGTTCTGGCCAACCTGATCGCGGCGATGTTAGCCTCCGTTCCGCTGCCGAGCATTCTAAACATTTCCACCGCCGGCATGTGTTTGCAAATAAATTCTGCCAGTTTGAATTCGTATTCGTGGAACAATCCCGTTACGGGGCCGCACTCGTTAAGCAGCTCTATTACCTTTTCTTTTACCGGCGCGTAGTTGCTGCCCAACAGTGTGGGGCCGCCCGCCTGGAGAAAGTCAATATAACGGTTGCCATCAACGTCATAAAGATAGGCGCCTTCCGCTTTGGTCATGGCCAGCGGGAACGGATGGTTGAAAGCCAAGTTGTGCTGCACTCCGCCGGGGATGTATTGTTTGGCGGTGTTCGTCATTTCCCGCGATTTTTTGCACTTGGTGGCGAAATATTCGTCGTACTCTTTCATCCGTTCCGGCTTAATTTTCACTATGGGCCGTTCCAAAAGTGCATCCAGTTTTTTGAGAATCTCTTCGTGGTCCTGCCATTCGGAAATAGCGTATTTTCTGTTCATGTTAAGACTCCTTTCAGATTCAATGTTATTTCTTGCCAATTACGTCAAAGGTGCCTTCCCAAGCTGTTAGCGATACTTCCAGTTCTTTGTGTTCTTTGGCCGCTTCTTGCAGTGAAATCCCGGCCATCGTCGCATCGATCGCCTGCCTAAATGCCTTAGCGCCGGCAGTGGGTCCCATGGGGTGGGCATGAATTCCGCCGCCCGAGCCAATCACGATATCGGTGCCCAAGTCTTTGAGTAGGCTGGGTATGACCGGTTGTGTAATTCCGCCGGAGGGCATGGGGAATGTTGGTGCCAAATTGTGCATGGGGAAGAGCAGCGTTTGGGCGGTTTTGAGAAACTTCTCATGCAATACCGTTGCTTTACCGTAAGGTGCGGGGTGGACTACAATATCCGCGCCTGCCAGCCTGGCTAGTTTACCCAGCATAATGTGGGAACTCATGCCGAACTGCGGTGACATGTGGAAAGCACCCGCAACGTCCATATGGGCCAAAATCGGGACATTAATCTCCGGATCTTCCGCTAAGGCCCTGAGCACAGGCAGGCCGGTGGCTACATAATTCACCATGATTCCGTTACAGCCAAGGTCAATTGCTCTTTTGGCGTTTTCAAATACCTGTGGGATATCATCAGTGACGTTAACAAGATAAATTGTCCGCTCGCCTGTTTTTTCGTACACTTCTTTTTCAACCTGCATATAACGTTTAACACGATCTTCAATGCTGTTGAATGAGGCGTTGGCGATCAATTCGTCATCTTTAATGATATCGACTCCGCCTAGGGCCGCTTGGTAGAAAAGTTCAGCACCGACTTCCACCGGATAGCCCGTATTGGGTTTGATCATGTTGTTTAAAATGGGCCGTTTCGGTATGTTGAGCAGCTTACGGATTCCTTCTACACCGAATTTGGGGCCTTTAAAGCCTGCAACGTAATTTTTCGGAAGGTGCAGATCAAGCAGTTTAATTTCCCCTGCCAGCGAGATGTTGCCAATAACGGTGGACATCATCATTGATATTTGCGAGCCAAAGTTGACAATGGGGAAAGCGATTTGGATAATATAGGTTCTAAACTTTACATCACTCGGAACCATGTATTCGTGGTCAGGGACCTCGTAAAGGGCCACTACCTTCGCAATATGCTTTTGCCTCATTTCCGGGGTCTCGCCCGGTACCGGTATCCAAGTTCCTGTGGATTGTTCAATTGCCAAAACAGGCGCCAGCTTTGCCACCGGTATCTCCGCCGGATAGGTCGCCAGATAAGTAGCTATCATATAATTTTCTGTGTCCACATCTTCCATCATTGCCATTGGCAGTGATTGTACGTTTAGCTTGCCGAGCATGGTATTGCCTCCTTTTTTTATTTGGCCTCTCACAAATCACTGTGCAGCCTGTTCCCGTTCTAGGTTTACATCGCGATAAAGCCTCTTCAGGTTTTTGTAAACGAGTTTGTAATTGTCAAACAAAGTGTTGTAGATATCTCGGTTTTCTTTGCGGGGCGCAAAGGTTTTTTCTACCCTTACCTTTGTGGCCGCGGCAGCTAAATCGGGGTAAACCCCTAGGCCCACAGCGGCAATAAGCGCTGCACCCACCGCTCCGCACATTTGTGAATCAGACACTTTCTCTAAGCGCCTTTGGGTGACGTCGGCGATAATCTGCATCCATTCATCGGAGTGCGAGCCGCCCCCAATTACCCGTAGGACGGGAAGGGGAAAGTGGTATCTTTTGTCCATAATTTCCAGAATCCAGCGCAGGTTAAAGGCGATTCCTTCGTAAACTGCTTTCAGCATGTGCTCCCGCCTATGCGCTGCCGTGAGGTTGAAAAATGTCGATCTGACATGGGTATCACTGACCGGGCAGCGTTCGCCGTACAGCCAAGGGGTAAAAATCAGATGGTCCGAACCGGCCGGGATATCTTTGATGCTGGCGTCCATTAACTCATAAATATTGGGTGCTTTGGGATCCTTTTGTTCATGCCGGTAAAACTCATTTTTGATCCACTCCAAGCACATTCCGGCTGTTTCCATTTCTCCCATTAACAAATTCTGGCTTGGGTCGCCCGACTTTAAAGCGACTACGCCTTCTCTTCCGGTAGGGGCCTGCTGCGTTGTTACGCCTACCCAGGCAGAAGTGCCTAAGGAAATATGGCCTGCACCCTCTGACACTGCCCCCGCGCCGATAGCGGCGCTTTGCATGTCCGCACAGCCGCCAAATACCGGTATGCCGGCTGTAAGGCCGCATTGAGAGGCCGCTTCTTCCGTTACAGTACCCACCCGGTCAGTTGACTTTACTAGTGGGGGAAATCGATCTACATCAACGCCAATCCGTTTCATGACCAGCCGCAGCCAATCGTTTTTCTTTAAATCAAAACCGATGGTGGAGGCGCACGACCATTCGTAAACCTGCCTTCCGGTCATTCTGAACATTAGGTATCCGTTGACATCCTGATAATATTCGGTTTTAGCGTGGATTTCGGGCTCGTTTTCTTGAATCCACATCAGTTTAGCCATGCCATCTTTGCCCGTAATCGCTGTTCCCGCGATGCTGGAGAATAGCATTTGCCCGCCAAATTTGTTCATGGCCTGCTCCGCTTGTTCTGTTGCGCGACCGTCTAACCAGATGATTGCGGGACGCAGATGTTCTTTTTCCCTACCCATGGGGATGATGCCAACCGCCTGGGTGGTAAATACTACCGCCGCAACGTCTTCGGGCTGTGCGCCCGTTTCTTCCATCACTTTTTTTGTCGTAATGCAGACAGCCCGCCAGTAGTCGTGGGGGTTCTGTTCCGCCCAATTGACCTGCGGGTAACTAATGGGATATGGTTCTGTGCAATATGCTTGAATTTTCCCGTCTAATCCGACCAACACAGCTTTAGTGGAACTTGTACCAACGTCGTGGGCAATGATATATTTAGGCCCAGCCATTGTCAAAATCCTCCCTTGCTTTATGGTACGTGCAGGTCTTTTTTCGTGTCAATCAGCCCCCTTCAAGTATGTAATATTTGCTCCGTCAAACAGGTTCAATATGTTATGTATGTATCTCAACAGCACAAACCGACAATAATACGTAAATCATGTTAGCAAATCCGCGCTAACAAAATTATACTACAGTCCAAACTTGTTGTAAAGTCCAATTTTAT
>CAZVDE010000042.1:0-14015 GCA_964626065.1 uncultured Clostridiaceae bacterium
GTTTTAACCTCGTACTTAGTACGGGGTTTTTTGATCTTTGCGGAAATGCACTTTTTGCAGAAAATAATTTTCAAAACAGCTTATGTGTATATTACATACATGTTATATTCAACTTGTGGGATATGAGGAAGAAGGATGATCAATGTCACTTAAACACGGCTTGCTGGGCCTTTTAAACTATGGGTCCATGACGGGTTACGAGTTAGGCAATGCGTTTAAAGACTCGCTTGGTTTCTTTTGGCAGGCGCATATGAGCCAGGTCTATCGTGATTTGAACTCCATGGAGGAGGACGGATGGGTAAAAAGCGAATGGATTTTCACGGATCCCTTTGATAATTTTATTACACAAATATGGCTAAGCAAAACGCATAGCGAATCCGGAAGAAAAGCTGAGGCAGAGGGGTACCACAAAGCAAGAACAGCGCCGAAAAACAAAATCAGCGCCGTTAGTTAGCAGTATTTTATGCACTGCACCCATAGACTCGTTTGAAAATTTGGTTCTTTATCTTGTGCCGGTGGTTTTTCGGAATTAGAACGGGGTGGCTCATGATCGTTAGAGGCACCGGGGGGTCACCATGGTGCACCGGAGGTTGAATATAGCTCAGGTCATTTAGGTGAAAGCCCAATTTGCGGTAAAAATTTATTCTGCGGCTTGCTTGTGGCGTATCATATGCTTCAACCTCGAGCACTAGGGGTTTTATACTTAGATCCAAATAACGCTGTAGTGCGGCTGAGCCCACCCCCCTACCCCGCATACTCTTGCGTATGGCAAAATACTCAGCGAAGTTGAATGTGGGGAAATCTCGTATTGCTAGAAATCCCGCAAGTTTCTCTTTCTTGCTTTTCACGCATAAAATCCTATAATCCGGTTCAGCAATCAGTTCTTTCGCCTTCTCATAAGGCCAGGTTTCGGCCGGTGGGAATGCTTCTTCCATAATAGCATACACCTTTTCAAAATCCCCGGGATCCAAAGGTCCCAGATTGACATCCACGTCAACAATACTCCCTTCTTTAATCACCTTTCCAGTATATCTTAGATTGTGTAAGTTGGCTAATGGAGCAGAGAGAGGGCTAACCCGCCGCGAGTTGAACAGGTCTTCGCCCCCTTGGTATAATTGGATCCTGCAGGAAATATGGACTTACACGTGGAAATCCCAAACTGAATAGGATAGAAAGGGGTGATGGTATGCGCTGCCTGATCTGTCAGAATGTTGTGGAACACGGTGCTCTTTCCTTCTGTGGGGAAGTAATTTGCGGTGATTGCGAGGCTGTCCTGATGGAATCAACTGTTGATCAACCGCAATACGAACAAATTGTTCGTGTCTTCGGGATAGTGTGGCGGCGGCAGTTTTCTGCCGAGTTGGGCCATCATCCGTTGGAGAGTGATAACACTTGATGCAAAGCACTACTCCTTTATGGAGCGCTTTGAATGCGTATGCGACTAAACGGATTATCCCTTTTCATACGCCGGGCCACAAACTAAGATCGGGCCCGTTTTCGGAAATTGCGGATGTTTTGGGTGAGGGTTTTTTTAGGCTTGATCCTTCCGATGAAGTCGAAAACGAGGATTTGAACCATCGCTTTGAGGCCGCTTTAGGCAGCGCGGAAAAGTTGGCTGCGGAACTATTTGGGGCCGTCGATACTTTGTTTTTGGTGAACGGGACAACTAGTGGGCTGCATTACCTATTAATGCCCACAACGGGACGGGTCTTAATTCCCCGGTTTTCCCACCAGGCAGTTTATTCCGCCCTTATCTTGTCTGAGGCGGAGCCCGCCTACATACCGGCGGCTTATGAGCGAGAATGGATGATTCCGCTGGCACCTACTACAGCGGATATTACCGAACACGCGAAGGGGCAGTACGAAGCGCTTGTTCTCACTCACCCTACGTATTACGGTACCGTTTCTGAGTTGGCCAAGTTAACGAATGCTGCCCAACAGCGGGGCATGCTCGTATTTGTTGACGAGGCGCACGGAGGACATTTTCATTTCAGCAAAACACTGCCTCCGTCCGGGCTGCAGTGCGGTGCCGATGCGGTTGTCCAGAGCACCCATAAAACCCTGGGATCATTTACCCAAACATCTATGCTGCACAGCAGCAATTCTAATTGGTTTCCAAAAGTTGTACAAGCCCGGCGGGTTCTACAAACAACAAGCCCTTCTTTGGTTTTTCTGGCAGTCTTGGATGCGGTGCGGGCCGCACTGGCCCAGCGTGGCGAGAAACTAGTCTGTCACTGTCTCGAATTGGCCCACCAAGCCGCCAAGGGCTTGGCGAAAATTGAAGGGGTCGAGCTTCTACCCCGGCATCTGCAATCGGACCCCACTAAAATTGTGTTTTCCCTGCGAAACCTGGGGTTAACAGGGGTTGAAGTGGAACGCATTCTGCGCAGTGATTATCGGATTCAAGTGGAATTAAGCGATTATTATAACGTGTTGGCCCTGATTTCCCTGGGGGATACGCCTGAAAGCGTGAGTTTGCTGCTGCGAGCAGTAGCTGATTTGGCAGCGAGGAAAAGCCATGTGGGCGGAACACCGCTGCCGCGCCAATTCTGTGATGCACCCCCCCTCCCGCCGATTCGGAGCAATCTGCGTGCCGCGTTCTTTGCCGAAAGGGAAATACTGCCCCTCACCAAAGCAGTGGGCAGGGTAAGCGGCAGTTTTCTGACCCCTTATCCACCCGGGGTGCCGGTTATTGTTCCCGGTGAGCAGTTCACGACTGAAATAATCGATTATTTACGCTGGTGCCAAGGCTTAGGCTGGCCGGTGAGGGGAATATTGGCAGGAGAAAACGTACCGGTATTAAAGGACAACTGCGCTTTTTGCAGAAAAACAAAATAAGGAGAAGAATCTCTATGCAACAGGGATTGTTTATCACCTTGGAAGGAATAGATGGGGTAGGCAAGACCACCCAAGCCTTGCTTTTAAAGGGCCACCTACGGCAGCTGGGATATCCTGTACTGCACACTTTCGAACCCGGAGGCACGAGATTAGGGGGCCGCATACGGGAGCTGCTCCTCGATCCCAATCATGGTGAGCTCCATTCCAGGACCGAAATTCTACTTTACGCGGCAGATCGGGCGCAGCATGTTTGTGAGAAAGTCGTACCCGCTTTACAGTCGGGAAAGACGGTGATCTGTGAGCGTTTCATTGACTCTTCCGTTGCTTATCAGGGTTACGGACTTGGTTTGGACATCGATATGATCAGAGTGATCAATCATTGGGCAGCAGGGGGCCTGTTGCCGGATCTTACCATCTATTTAGATGGTGAACCCGCCGAATTTCTAGCAAAGACTAAGGGGGACCGCATTGAACAGCGGACGCTGGACTATTATACCCGGGTTCGTGCGGGTTTCTTGAACATTGCCCAATCCGAACCTGAAAGGGTTAGGGTGGTTTCTGCTGCAGGCACGCGTGAAGCCGTTGCGCAACGGGTGCTGGAAGTCTTGAAAGGAAGATGCGAATGATGAAACTACTGTTTACTATCATTCAGGATCAGGACGCACCGGATTTGCTTAATGTTTTGATGGAAAGCGGTTTTCGCGCTACGAGGTTGGCCAGCACAGGGGGCTTTTTGCGGGCCGGGAACACCACCCTGCTGATTGGGGTGGAGGCGGGGCAGGTCAATACTGTGCTCGATTTGGTAAAAAGGACCTGTAAACGGCGGGAGCAGGTGGATCCTATTCCACTAATCCCGTTTGCTCGGGGAAAAGTTGACTCCCGTGTAGAGCATGTGATGATTGGCGGGGCCAATATTTTTAGCGTGGATGTGGAAAGGTTTGAAAAAATTTGAGAGTATCCAAATCGGGATCGCGCCGCGAACCATTGATTTCCAAAAAGGGCAAATCACGGGATGCCTCAGTAGAACCGGTTTTTGCAAAAATTTTGCAGGAAGAACGGGTTGAGCAGCTTGATTTGGCGCAGGCCTTGGAGGAAATAGATGATTATGCAAAACGGCTCAGGCGAAATCCAATCATGGAGAATCTGCTTCGTTATAAAGGCAAAGTACGGGCTCTGCTTCGGTTTTTGGTCAAACAATCCTATGTCGTGCAAGAAAGCATCTTCTACGATCCGCACGGCCGCCGGCGCCTGCTGATGCTGGTGAAAACGATCGATGAAAAATTGGAAGAACTCACCCGCGGTTTTCTTTCTGAACAAGATGATCATCTTGAGCTGCTGGGACGGTTAGATGAAATTCGCGGTTTACTTTTGGATCTTTATTCTTGAGGTGACGGGATGAATTTGGATAGCATTGTGGGACAAGAGGTTCCGGTGGCAATCCTAAAAAAGGGGTTGGCCGCAGGCACGCTGGGACATGCCTACCTTTTTGCCGGCGAGGCCGGCCTGGGCAAGGAGACGACCGCGCAAGCGGCCGCTCAAGAGTTGAAGCTGCAGGGCGGGCCCTTTTCTGAGCTTAATGTCTTAAAGGGCGAAGGGCCCATAGGAATTGATGAGATTCGGGCTCTGCGCCAGCAGGTGGCCTATGCCTCCAGCGGTAATCAAATCTGGATTATCATAGATGCAGAAAGAATGTCGGCCCAAGCGGCCAATGCCTTCTTAAAAACACTGGAAGAACCTAGGCGGGGAACCTATTTTTTCTTGACTACAACCAGGGTCCACAGTTTGCCGCCTACTATCATTTCCCGCTGTCAGCTGTTGGATTTTCGAGCAATACCCGAACAGGCCATTTGTCAATGGCTGGCACAACGGACCGATCTGGAAGCGGAAGATGCCCGAATATGCTCCACTGCAAGATTAGCCCGGGGTTCTTTGGGTAGAGCCTGGGAGTATTGGCAAGGCTCGCTTTTGGATTGGCGGCGGGAAGTTATTGAAAAGCTGATTCAAGTCCCCACCTTGGATTTTGCCCAAGTGCTGGGCCTCAGCTGGGGCTGGGCGGAAGATCGGGTGAAATTCAGCCTAGAGCTGCAGTGGTTTAAAGAGTGGTACCGCGACCTGTTGGTAATAAAAAATAAGATAAATGTGCCTTTATATAATCCCGACTATGAGAGCGAACTGCGCACTATTGGCGCTTATTATTCCAACCGTTATCTGCTGTCTATTCTTAGCGAGATAACGGTAACAGACAGGGCCTTGGCGGGCAATGCCCGGATTCGCTTCTGTTTAGGCTACCTTCTACTATTGATGAAAAAAGGAGCGTTAATCTAATGGTAACGGTTGTTGGAGTCCGGTTCAGACGAGCCGGTAAAATATATTATTTTAATCCCGGTGCTTTACCTTTGGCATCGGGGGATGGGTGTATAGTCGAAACATCGCGAGGCGTTGAGTTTGGCGAAATAGTAATACCGCCAAGGCGCGTGCCTAACGAAGAAGTTGTGCAGCCGCTGAAGGAAGTATTGCGGACAGCGACGGGGGAGGATTACGAGCGGTTGGAAAGAAACAAAGCCAAGGCCGCCGATGCTTTTAAAATAGCGGAAGAAAAGATTAAAGAGCATAAACTGCCTATGAATCTTTTGGAATCGGAGTATACTCTAGATGAAAGCAAACTAATTTTTTCGTTTGCCGCGGAAGGCAGAGTGGATTTTCGCGAGCTCGTCAAGGATTTGGCCGCGGTGTTTAGGACAAGAATTGAACTGCGGCAAGTGGGGGTACGTGACGAAGCGAAAATGATTGGCGGGCTCGGATCCTGTGGCCGCAGTCTGTGCTGTACCACATTTTTGGGCGATTTCGAACCCGTTTCTATCAGGATGGCCAAGGATCAAAACCTATCGCTGAATCCAAGTAAAATCTCGGGTATTTGCGGTAGGCTGATGTGCTGTTTGCGCTTTGAATACGGCGTTTATGAAGATGCCAAAGAAACTTTTGGCAAAGCGTGCCTGGGCTGCGGGCCGATCGCGGTGGATGAGTTTTATCACGAAATCGAAGAAGAACCCGATTATTACGAAGATTTGCTCGAGGAAGATTCGATTCAAGAAGTGGATTATGAAATGATGGTTGAAACAGCTGAGATAGAGCGAAGCACTGCCCCGATCCAGCAGCAGCGGCCCGAGGCAAAAGCGCCGCAAACGAGGAGGAAAAAGACGAGTCCCGGCGGCGAAGGCAAAGCGCCTTCTTCGCGCAGAAGACGGCCTCGCCGCAGAAAATCAAAGAAACCGCGAAAAACGGGTGATGAATAGTGTTATATGTTTGCCCCACTCCCATCGGCAATCTGGAGGATATTACCCTGCGAGTACTGCGGGTATTGGGGGAAGTCGATCTGATTCTGGCGGAGGACACTCGGCGCACAGCCCAGCTCTTGCATCATTTTGGCATCAGTAAACCCCTGGAAAGCTTTCATGAACACAACGAGAGATCAAAAACCGAGGAAGTACTGAAGCGCCTCGCGGAAGGGGCAAGTATCGCATTGGTATCGGATGCGGGCATGCCGGGGATTTCTGACCCGGGCGCGTGGTTGATTAAACAGGCGATTGAAGCGAACCTGCCCTGTGAAATTCTACCGGGTGCTAACGCCGCGTTGGTGGCTTACCTACAAAGTGGGTTCATGAGCCCTCATTTTGTTTATTATGGGTTTCTATCCCGCAAGGGCACCGTCAGGCGGGAGGAACTGGAGGACTTAAAAGAACTAGGGTATCCGATTATTTTTTATGAATCGCCCCACAGGCTTGCAGCCACGCTCGAAGATTTGCTCGCCTGCCTTGGAGATCGCCGGGCAAGCATTTCTCGGGAGCTGACCAAGATCTTTGCAGAGACTCGGCGCGGCAGCCTAGCGCAGCTGCTTGCCTTTTATCGGGAGAATAAGCCTAGGGGAGAATTTGTGATAACGGTCGACGGGGCTTCCGTACAGGATGAAAAAATGACAGAAGACGATATTATTCACAAGCTTAAAGATTTGTTGAACAGCGGTGTGAGCAGGAAAACCGCCATTCAAGAAATCAGCCGGAAATATCGTCTTCCGAGAAATCAAATCTATGAAATTGCTTTGCGGGTTAAGCCCTCAGACTAGCCTTGCATTCCTGGCAGACACCCTTGCCCATAAAGTCAGAGACCTGCTTTTCGGAGCCGCAAAAGATGCATGCTATAGAAGGCTTTCGCAAGATAATTCGATCCCCTTCTACGAATATTTCAAGAGGATCGCGCTCTCCTATGCTCAAACTGCGCCGCAGTTCGACTGGTAGGACTACGCGGCCGAGATCGTCTACTTTTCTAATAATTCCTGTGGATTTCATGTGCTCCCCCCCTTATATGGTCGTGTTACAGTTAATATTTACCATATTCATTATATCTTTTTTGGAGGGGAACGTCAATTTCTGTCAAAAAGATCTGGGGGCGTTTTTTAGACATTGCTTCAGCGTGTCGCCTCGCAGTCCGACTCGAGTGGATTCTAAAGTCAGAACATCGTGGGGCTGAACGTTGCCGAGATTTACGTTCGGCCCTAATTTGATCAAAAGATGGTTGTGCTGGTTTGTGCGGGGCGCTTCGAAGATCAGTTTTTCGTGTTCTCCCACTCCCCCAATCAAAGCTTGCAGCAGCTCTTCGTTGACGCAGCCTTCTGCGTCGTAAATACCAACCCCCTGCCCGGAGTCTCGCCCCTCGATAATTACTTTCTCAGCTCCGTTTTCCAAATCCTCGAAAATCTGTTCCGCCGCTAGTTCCGGTTTAATTTTAATGCTGGTATCTTTCTTGCCTATTTCCGAAAGAACCCCGAAACCTTCCTCTAGCGCCCTTTTGATAAAAAACTTCCGTTCCTTCCTGGGCAGATCGATAGTCCCTTCCGAGATTTCGATGTAGGTAAAACCTAACTCTCGGGCCCGTTTGAAAAAATCAGACGTACATTTTTGAAAAACGGCAATCTCAAAGAGCGTTCCGCCCGGGTAAATGTGTACATTATGGGCTTTGGCCAATTCTATTTTTTCCTCCATCAAACGGGATGGGTATAGGGCAGAACTTCCAAAGGCGATTTTCAAAAAGTCGATATGATCGGAGGCCATTTCCAGAAGGTCCCTAGTCTCTCTTAAACCGAGCCCCTTATCAATGACCATGGTGACCCCGGTTGTACGCGGTTTTATAAAACGCCTGGTCTCGGGCAGCTCGACGATGGAATGCCAAGCACCGTTACTAGTGGCGGTGTTCATTGCAATACCCCCTAGGATTTCATTACTGCTGCAGTCTATTCATCTGCTGCGGGGAGGGTGATGAATAATAGGGCAATAACGGCAGCAATAATGGCGACAACGGCCGACCCAAGAAACAGAAACCATTTGCCTATTTCCAGTGCCAAACCGAAGGTGGGGGGGCCGATTGCTACGCCGAAAAAACGCACCGTACCGTACAGGCAGGTGATCATGCCCCGCCTATCGGTACTGGTTGCCCCCGTTATAAGGGAATTGATAGGGGGAAGGAGAATACCGATACTGATTCCGGCGAAAAACAAAAACGTAAGGTAGGGAATAAGGCTGCTGATCCAGGCCAGGGGCCCTAGGCTCACCGCCGCGCCCAGCATGCCTCCGACAATGATCGGTTTCCATAAGTCGCGTTTATCCGATAGGAAAAGCCCGCTTAAGTACGATGTCAGCGCCATGGAAAAGACGGGAATGGCAAGCACAAAACCTTTTTTAAGGCCGAAAAATCCATAATCCGACTCCAAGACATCAGAGACATAGCTAAGCACACCAAACAGCAAGAACAGCGCGGTCATGCCCACAAGATAGCTGGATAGAAGAAGCTTTGCTTTTTTCTGGAAAACATCCTTGAGCTTCTGCCAGTACTGGGCGATTGTGTCCTTACTGCGACTACCTTCTTTTTCGGGCACAAAAAACCAAACCCCCAGAGCGATGGGGAAGGCCAAAACGCCATAGACAAAAAAGGGCGTCTGCCAAGAAATGAGGGCGATTAGCGAACCCAAAATGGGGCTTAAAACTTTGCCCAGTCCGTTGGCTGCTTCTAACAGGCCGAGTGCCTTGGTTCTTTCATCGCTTTGAAATGTATCGCCCGTTAAGGCCATCGCTAACTGGTAAGTGCCCCCGGCGCCGGCGCCCTGCACAACTCGGCCCGCGAGCAGCAAATGATAGGGGTTTTCTAAGAAAAGGGAGGCAAACCCACATATTAAGCCGCCTAATCCATAGACGAACAAAGCGGGGACCATGATTGGCTTTCTGCCGAAACGGTCGGAAAGAAAGCCCGCTAAGGGGATTAGGATTCCTGCGGGGACTGAGAAAAAAGTGACAATCAGGCCCACTTGGAACTGCGAAAGCCCCATCACTTTTTTCATCTGGGGAAACACCGGTATTAACATGGAATTGCCCAGTACCATAACAAAGGGAACACCGCACAAGAGTGCGAATTGAAACGCGGTTTTCTTTTTCAATGCCTTCTGCCTCTCGCCTAGCATTTATTGTTATTATGATATCTTTGGCGGCCCTCTACTCTTGACAAAAGTTGAGATAAAGGCTAAGCTTTCAGTAGTTGAATAGCATTGCGATGAATGGAAGAGTAGGTCTATTCGTTCCCCCAAGAGAGTCGGGGCTGCTGGAAACCGACGGGAGCGGTTATGCCGAAGATGGCCCAGGAGCTGCGGACTGAACTAGGAGTAGGCCGCCGGCCGGATTCCGTTATCACAATCCAACCGAGGCTGTTTGCGGAGGCGATTTTGCAAGTTCGCCGAAGCAGCAGTGAAATTGGGTGGTACCGCGTGAGTGTTGCTCTCGTCCCGAAAGGATGAGGGTTTTTTAATGTTCTAAGGAGGAAATGCTGTGACAAACGAACGTTTTTACCTAACAACGCCAATCTATTATCCCAGTAATCATTTGCATATCGGTCATGCCTATACGACGACTGTGGCAGATTCTTTAGCCCGTTGGCATCGTTTTGCCGGGCGAGAAGTATTTTTTCTCACAGGCTCCGATGAACACGGCCAGAAAATCCAAAGGGCGGCCCACGAAAGAGGGTTGACCCCCTCCGCCTATGTTGACGAAATCGTCGCTTCCTTTAAGGTGTTGTGGGAAACACTGAATATTGAGTACGACGATTTTGTGCGCACCACAGAACCGCGCCACCACAAGGCGGTCCAGACGGTATTTCAAAAGATCTACGATCGGGGTGACATTTATAAAAGCACCTATGAGGGTTGGTACTGCACACCCTGCGAGACATTCTGGATGGAGAATCGGTTGGTGGACGGCAATTGCCCCGACTGCCTGCGTCCGGTGGAATTATTAAAGGAAGAAAGCTATTTTTTCAAGCTGAGTAAATATGCCGATCGGCTTTTGGAACATATCGAGCAGAATCCCCATTTTATTCGTCCCGAATCACGCAAAAACGAGATGGTCAATTTTATCAAAAGTGGCCTGGAGGATCTCTGTGTTTCCCGCACCACATTCGATTGGGGCGTGCCGGTGCCCGTTGACAAAAAACACGTTGTTTACGTATGGTTCGATGCCCTGACGAACTATCTGACCGCGGTGGGTTATCCGGATAATGCGGAGTTGCTTGCCAAGTGGTGGCCCGCTGATCTGCACTTGGTGGGAAAGGAAATAATGAGGTTTCACACCATAATCTGGCCCATAGTTCTAATGGCGTTAGAACTGCCGCTGCCCAAGACGGTGTTCGGCCATGGCTGGCTTTTGTTTGATAGCGATAAGATGTCCAAGTCTAAGGGGAATGTGGTTGATCCGATTGAACTTGTTGAGAAATATGGGGTAGACCCCATCCGCTACTTTCTGATGCGGGAGATCTCTTTTGGCCAGGATGGCAATTTCTCCGAGACGGCCTTAATTGAGCGGACCAATGCTGATCTGGCCAATGATTTAGGCAATCTCCTCAATCGCACCCTTTCAATGTTGGAGCGCTACTTTGATGGAATTGTGCCTGAACCGGGAGATAATCTACCCGTTGACCAGGCTTTCATCGATTATGCCAACGATCTGGGCCCTGCAGTGGATAAACTGCTTGCGGATCTCAAACTCAACGAGGCCCTAATAAAGATTTGGCAGCTGGTGGCTCGGGGCAACAAATACGTTGATGAGCGCGCCCCCTGGAATTTGGCCAAACGCGAAGACAAAAGTGAATTGGGCACAGTGATGTATAATCTGGTGGAAGCACTGCGTATTGTGGCCTTGTTAGTCAAGTCCTTCCTGCCCGAGACAGGCGGGAAAATCTGGGCCCAGCTCGGTCTGAATGGACTGCAGGAACAAAAACTGGCGAATGCGGCGTGGGGCCAACTTGAGCCGGGAGTAAAGACCCGCAAGGGCGAACCTATTTTCCCCCGCATCGAAAAGGAAGAAAAACAAGAGGCACCCGCGAAAATAAAGCAGGCGAAGGCCGCACCGGTTAAGCGGGAAGAACCTGAAGGTGTGCTCATAGAAATTGGAGATTTTGCTAAGTGCCGACTGGTTGTGGCCGAGATTCTGAAGGCAGAACCAATTAAAGGGGCCGATCGCCTCTTGAAACTGCAGGTGAACTTAGGGGCGGAGCAGCGTCAAATCGTAGCGGGGATCGCACAGCATTATGCTTGTGATGATTTGATTGGCAGGCGGATTATCGTGGTCGAAAACTTAAAACCGGCGAAACTCCGCGGGGAGCTGTCCGAGGGAATGCTGCTTGCGGCCACAGCGCCCGATGGCCGCCTAGAGCTTGTCACCGTATCAGAGGCGATCCCGGCGGGAAGCAGGGTGAGCTAATATGGCTCCCATCAAAATGATTGACAGCCATGCCCATTTAAATGATCCGCGCTTTGCCGAAGACCTGGATGATGTGATTGGGCGTGCCGAGGCAGCCGGGGTGCAGACGATCATCAACATCGGCTACGATCTAGAGTCTTCGCGCCGGGCGGTTGAGCTGACAGAACAATACACGGGCCTTTGGGCAGTGGTGGGCCTGCACCCTCACGATGCCCGGCTTTGGACCGAAGAGGTGCGGGATGCTTTGGCGGAGCTGGCGCAGCATCCTAAGGTTGTGGCTATTGGAGAGGTAGGGCTTGATTACCATTATGATAATTCACCCAGAGACAAGCAGCGTGAGGTCTTCGGGCTGCAGTTGACATTAGCCCGTGAGCTGGGTTTGCCCGCTGTGATCCATTCGCGGGATGCGTCAGGGGATACGGTGGAAATAATTGAAAAATTTTCCGATGTAAATTGTCTGCTCCACTGCTATTCGGGCAGTTGGGAAACGGCTGAAATCTATCGCAAGCTTGGCCATTTTTTCTCTTTCGGCGGACCCATAACCTTTAATAATGCGCATAAGCTGCGCGGAGTTGCGCGGCGAATTTCCCCGGAAAGGCTGTTGGTGGAAACAGATTGCCCCTATTTAACACCCCATCCGTTTCGAGGTAAACGAAATGAACCCGCTTATCTCCCGTATATTGTGGAGAAACTGGCGGAACTCCATGGACTAACCGCTGCAGAGATGACAAAAATTACGGTGGAAAACACGAAGCATTTTTTCCGATTGACTGAGGAGGCAGAAAGATGACAGTAGTTGCTTTAGTAGGCACCCAATGGGGAGACGAAGGCAAGGGCAAGATTACCGATGTTTTGGCGGCCAAAGCAGATGTTGTGGTGCGTTACCAAGGGGGCAATAACGCCGGCCATACGGTGGTGGTTGATGACGAAACGTTCAAGCTCCACCTCATTCCCTCCGGCATACTCTACCAGAATAAAGACTGTTTAATAGGCAATGGAGTAGTGGTCGATCCGCGGGTTTTGTGTGAGGAGATTGCCTATCTGCAGCGTTCCGGAATTGACACCTCCGGGCTGCATGTAAGTGAGCGCGCCCATTTAATTATGCCCTATCATAGGGTTTTGGATCAACTGGAAGAAGGAAAGCGCGAGTTGAAAATCGGCACAACCGGGCGGGGAATCGGCCCCTGCTATGTGGATAAATATATGCGTATTGGTATCCGGATGCTGGATCTAAGGAGTAAAGCCAGCTTAGAGCGGGCTGTGGACCGTGCCCTACCCTTTAAGAATCAGGTGCTGCAGAAAGTCTATAACCACCCCGGTTTTGATCGCGATCAATTGGTGGAAGAATATTTGGATTACGCACAGATAATTGTCCCCCTGTTGGCCGACACATCGCTGTTCATTGATGAGGCCAGAGCAGAGGGAAAAGGGATCCTTCTGGAAGGGGCGCAGGGAACGCTTCTAGATGTGGATCACGGGACATATCCCTTTGTCACTTCTTCTAATCCCACCGCAGGCGGGGCGGCTCCCGGTGCGGGGCTGGGGCCGAACCGAATCAATCACGTAATTGGCGTGGTTAAGGCTTACACAACAAGGGTGGGGGAAGGACCATTTCCGGCGGAGCTTCAAGATGCCACCGGTGATCTAATCAGAGAGCGCGGCAAAGAGTTCGGTACGACCACCGGCAGGCCTCGGCGCTGCGGGTGGTTTGACGCGGTTATGGTCCGCTATTCGGTGCGGGTCAATGGCTTGACCGGCCTGGCCATGACCCTGCTTGATGTGCTTGATGCGTTGGAGAGTATTAAGGTATGTGTAGCCTACGAATATGAAGGTGAAAGGCTGGAACACTTTCCGGCGGATTTAGATGTTTTGCGGCGGTGCAAGCCGATCTATGAGGAACTGCCCGGTTGGAGGCAAAATATTACCTCGGTCAAGGAGCTGGAACAGCTGCCGGAACGGGCACAGGATTATCTGGTGTTTTTGGAAGAACAGGTTGGCTGCCCGATTCAAATCGTCTCGGTGGGGCCCAGGCGTGATCAAACCATGCTTTTGAACAGCTTCTTCTAAAACGGCCTCTTTTTGGCTTTCAATGGCTTGACAATCATCACATTCTTCGTTATTATAGCATTTGTAGCAGGGGAGCCATTAGCTCAGCAGGCAGAGCACCGGACTTTTAATCCGGGTGTCCCGCGTTCGAATCGCGGATGGCTCACCATTGTGCCCCCATCGTCTAGTGGCCTAGGATATCGCCCTCTCACGGCGGGGACACCGGTTCAAATCCGGTTGGGGGTACCATTATAAAGATAGGCCCCGGTCTTTGCACCGGGGCCTTTTTTGTGTGCTCGGCATGTCTACCGGCGCCGATGGGTTGAAAGAAACCCTATC
>CAZVDE010000043.1:0-13825 GCA_964626065.1 uncultured Clostridiaceae bacterium
TTATATTTAGTAAACAATAATTGTTTTCTTCCGCGCCCGGGGAAGTCAGAACGGTGTATTGAAGAAGGAAAACCCGTTTCCCAACGAGAAGTGTGGGTTATCCGAGTCGTTAAAATAAAATTAGGAGGAACGGCATGAAAACCCTGGCAGCAAAAATATCACTATACGCCGGATTGGTGATCCTATTGATGTCTCTCGGGTTTGGTTTGTTTGCCTACTACAGTGGTTCCGCCTCGGTACTCGCCGAAGTGGAGCAGGCCTTGATTTTACAGGCGCAAGAGGCGAGCAGGTATGTGGAAAGCAGGTTTGAAGTCAACCTCTCTATTTTGGAAGCAATTGCGGCCCGCCCGGAAATACGGAGCATGGATTGGGAGCAGCAGGCCGCGGTACTGCAGGAGGAAGAAGAACGGCTGCCACAGTTTCTTGCTTTGGCGGTGGTGACACCGGATGGAACAGCGCGCTACACCGACGAGACGACCGCAAACTTAGGCGACCGGGAATATATCATCGGCGCGTTTCTGGGGAAATCCGGGGTGTCTGATCTCATAGTTAGCAGGGTCACAGACAGCGTTGTTTTCATGCATGCGGTACCAATTAAGGAACATGATGAAGTGATCGGTGTTTTAGTTGGGCGCAGAGATGGACTAACGCTGAGCAAGATCACTGACCGCCTGGGTTTTGGTGACGGTGGCTGGGGTTTTATCGTTCATCCCGGCGGCATATCCTACGCCGGTCCTAACCGCCAGGATATCTTGGATCAGATTAATGTTTTCGAAACTCAAGGCAAACCGGGTGAAATGGGCCATGCCATCCAAGAACTTGGTGCTGAAAGCACTGGCGTGATTCGTTATGAACACGAAGGATTAGATCGTTTAGCCGGCTTAGCACCTATCCCCTCCACCGGCTGGGTTTTGGGTGTGGGTGCGCTCGCTCGAGATGTTTTAGTGAATATGAATAATTTTCGGCAGATTATAATTGTTATTTCCGTAATTTCTATTATAGTGGGTATTATGGCTGCAGTATTCATCGCGGGCCGGATCACCAGTCCCCTGCGCCAAGTGCGGGACGCCATAGAAGCGGTCGCGCGGGGCGATTTAACTCAGACCGTCCGGGTTCGCACTAAGGACGAAATCGGTAGGGTGGCTAATGCCTTAAATGCAACGGTGGACAGTGTCCGGGATGCGTTACGCCTGGTTAGCGCAACTACAAGCGCTCTTGGCTCAACCACCGGTGAAATGGCTGCAGCTACAGCGCAAGTAAGTGCTTCAATTGAAGAAGTGGCCGGCACTACCAACCATTTTTCCGGTGCCTTAGACGCAATGAACAGCAATGCCATGGCCATGAGTGAAAATGTTCAGGGTATTTCTAATAAAGCCGCGCAGGGTGAAGCTGCCTTGGTGGGCATTATGAAACAAATGAACGAGCTGAGCGATGGCACGGCACAACTCGCTTTAGACATTTCGGGCCTTGGCACGCTCTCAGATCAAATCGGCCGGATTGTTGATGTGATTAACGACATCGCCGAACAGACTAACCTCTTGGCTTTAAATGCCGCGATTGAGGCGGCCCGCGCCGGTGAGCATGGCCGCGGCTTTGCGGTGGTCGCCGACGAAGTGAGAAAACTCGCGGAAGAGTCTGCCACCGCAACAACTGAAATTGGAACCTTGATCAGCCAAATTCAAGGCGGGATCTCTCGGGCGGTGCAAGATATGAACGCGGGTGCCGCGCAAACGGCCGGGGCTTTGGCCACGGTGGATGAAAGCGGTAAGCTGCTGCACGGTATTTTGGACGAGGTTGAAGGCATTGTTGATACGGTGCAGGAATTAACGGCCGGCTTGGAGGAAGCGAATGCGGGTGGGCAGGAAATAGCCAGTGCGACTCAACAGCAGGCAGCTTCAATAGAGCAGATCGCCGCAGCGGCGCAGGAGCTGACGAACATGGGAGAGCAGCTGGCCGAGCTGCTGGGTCACTTTAAATTAAACTAAATATGTCTAGAAGGGATGTGGTACGATGTTAGAGGAATTCAAAAAGTTTGCGCTGAAGGGCAATGTGGTGGATCTTGCGGTGGGTGTGGTAGTGGGAGGGGCGTTTGGTAAAATAGTAACCTCGCTAGTCAATGACATTATCATGCCCATACTCGGATTAATTTTAGGGCGAATTGACCTTACTTCTTTGAAAATAGTACTGCGCCCGGCCAATGAGATTACGGCAGAATTAGCGGTCAGTTATGGCAAATTTCTGCAGAACGCGCTTGATTTTTTGATTATCTCCTTCAGCATTTTCATGGTGCTGCGGGTCATGAACAATTTGCACAGCAAGCTGGAAAAAGAAGAAGAAAAAGCACCCGAACCGCCCGCTCCCCCCAAAATAAGCAACGAAGAGAAATTGCTAACGGAAATCAGGGACCTACTAAAGCGGGGGCAGGCTTAGGCCGGGTTGCCTTCCGAGTTGCAAAGCGTCGGGAAGGGTAAAAAGGGGCGGTTCAGGCCCTTTCTTCGCGTCTGAATGGGACGATTTATGCCCCGCAAGACGTGGGTTTTAATATTGCGGATGGTGCAATGGTCTGTTATATCCCGAACGGAGCGTAAGAGCGCCAATTAAAATTATGTGCGGTATTCTAAAGCCTGATGCTGCAGAGCGATAGCGTTGGCATTAGATGTTTTTCTAGCTCAACTATGATACAATGTGAGTTGAATACAGTTGCCGAAAAACTACGGTTACAGCAACATTTGGAGGAACAACTAACTTGAAAATTGGAATTATTGGTAGGCCCCATGCGGGCAAGAGTGCGCTGTTTGAACTTTTTACCGGCCAGAAGGCCTTTGGCAATGGCAGGCCGCAGTTAGCCGCAGGCAAAGTGCCTGACAGCAGGGTGGATGTCTTAGCCGGTTTATATAAACCTAAGAAAATAACCTATGCGAGCATAGACTTTCTTGATGTCCCCGGATTTATGCCGGGTCAGCAACAAGGCGGTCGCGGTTTTTTGCAGGCGGTACGTGATGTGGACGCCCTAATCCTAGTAGCTAGGGCTTTTCATTCTGATGCCGCTCCCAGCTTAAACGGTATTCAACCTTTCGAGGATTTCAACGAGATTCAGCAGGAGTTGTTAGTTGCCGATTGGAGTCTGCTCGAGACGCGGTTGGAGCGCCTGCAGAAAGATAGAATACGCAATCCCCGGGCGGAACAGGAACTGGCCCCTCTGCAGAACTGTCTGCACCTGGTAGAACAGGGCCTGCCCCTGCGCCGTTTAGATGCGGATCAAGAAGAGGAACGGGTTTTGCGAACTTATGATTTCCTCACCAGAAAACCTCTAATCGTGGCGGTTAATCTAGATGAAAATCAAATGCAGAAAGCCACTTACCCCGGGCACGCCGAGCTTGAGGCTGAAACGGAAAGAGTTGGCCTGCCCTTGATTCAGTTCAGCGCTAAAATAGAAGCGGAAATAGGTGAATTGGAAAAAGATGAAGGGCAGATTTTCATGGCCGAATTAGGCCTAACAGAATCGGGCATTGCCCGTATTGCCCGGACCGTCTACAGCCACTTGGGTTTAATTTCTTATTTCACCGCGGGCGAAACGGAGGTGCACGCCTGGACAATTAAACGGGGGGCCACAGCCAAAGAGGCCGCAGGCAAAATTCATTCCGATCTGGAAAGGGGTTTTATCAGGGCGGAGGTTGTTTCCTATGCCGATCTGGTACAACATGGCAGCATGCGTGCTGTCAAGGAAAAAGGTCTTTTTCGCTTGGAAGGGAAAGATTATATAGTTGAAGACGGCGACGTAATTACCTTTCGTTTTAATGTTTAGGCCAAAGGAGGAAAAAACATGGAAGTTCAAAAAAAAGCAGAGGAACTGGCCGCTGCCATTACAAATAGTAATGAATACCAAAGATTGATCAGCGCCAGAGAGAAAGTGAATGAGCACAGTGCCGCCAAAATAATGCTGCGCGATTTTCAGAACCTGCAGGGCGATCTGCACAAGCAGCAAATGGAGGGCAATCCGGTTACACCCGAACAGGAGGAACAGCTGCAGAACCTGTTTGGGGTAATCTCGGTCAATCCCTATATTCGGGAATTATTCGAGGCAGAATTTGCCTTTAGCGGCATGATGCTTGGAGTAAATGATGTTTTGGCCCAGGTCCTGGATTTAAAGGACGACGAGGAAGAGGCGGAGGAAGAAGGGCCCGAATTGGAAGTGCCCAAGAAGAGAATCTTAATTCCGGGCCGGGACACCTAAGGAAACGGATGGGAATCTTAAGAATCGGTACGGCGGGCATTCCCGCTTCTACCAAGCCTGCCAGCAGTCTAAATGCGATTAAACGCTTGGCTGAATTAGGGTTGAAACACATGGAACTGGAGTTTGTACGGGGCGTAAAAATGGGTAAAAACACGGCCTTGGCTATAAGACGGAGGGCGGAAAAATACGATATTTCCCTAACTGTGCATGCCCCTTATTATGTGAATTTAAACTCCGCCGAACCGGAAAAAGTGGAAGCCAGTAAAAATCATATCTTACGCTCAGCACAGGTTGGGGCCTGGGCGGGGGCCACAAGTGTAACCTTTCATGCCGCCTATTATCATGATGATGATCCGGAAGAGGTCTATCTAAGGGTGCGGCAGAATCTGGCCGAAATTCAGCAGATGCTCAAGGTTGAAGGTATTACCATTCGCCTCAGCCCGGAAACCACCGGGGGGTTGGCGCAGTTTGGCACACTGGAAGAATTGGTACGTCTGGGCATGGATCTACCCGGTATTTATCCCTGTGTGGATTTCGCCCATCTTTATGCCCGCAGTATTGGTAGATTCAATTCTTATGCGGAATTTAGCGGTGCCCTTCGTTTGATTGAGGAACAACTAGGTTCCGAAGCACTGCGGCAAATGCACATTCATCTATCGGGCATCGAATATGGGCCAAGGGGTGAGCGGCAGCACCTGCCTTTTGAGCAGACAGATTTAGATTATAAGGAAGTGCTGCGGGCACTGGTTGATCATAATGTGGCCGGGTGGCTTGTTTGTGAAAGCCCCATTTTAGAAGAGGATGCCTTAATTCTGCAGGATTTATATAAACAGCTGAAGAACGAAAAATAGGGGGATCTAGTTGGATGGAACATGTTTATCTAAAAAGAATCGGCGAACATGTGGGCAAAGAGGTAGAAATCAGGGGTTGGTTGTATAATAAACGCTCCAGCGGCAGAATCCAGTTTTTAATCATTCGGGACGGCACCGGTATGATTCAGGGTGTACTGGTGAAAAACGAAGTACCCGCTGAAGTGTTTGAGGCAGCGCAGGAGCTGACACAGGAATCATCCCTAATTGTACGGGGTGTTGTTCGGGAGGATGAGCGTTCGCCCGGCGGCTACGAATTGTCCCTGACAGATGTGCAAATTGTCCAAATTGCTGAAGAATACCCCATCACGCCTAAGGAACACGGGGTGGATTACCTGATGGATCGTCGCCACCTCTGGCTGCGCTCGCAAAAGCAGCACGCTATTTTGCTTATACGGCACGAAATGATTAGGGCATCACGGGAATTTTTCGACAGCCGCGGTTTCATACTCATTGATGCGCCTATTTTGACTCCCGCGGCTTGCGAGGGTACCTCCACATTATTTGAAACGGATTATTTCGACGATAAAGCCTATCTTTCCCAAAGCGGGCAGTTGTATTTGGAGGCCGCCGCCGCCGCTTTTGGCAAGGTGTACTGTTTTGGGCCGACTTTTAGGGCCGAAAAATCAAAGACTCGCCGGCATTTGATGGAGTTTTGGATGATCGAGCCTGAAGTTGCCTATGCGGACATGGAAGACAATATGCAGCTGCAGGAGGATTACGTCTGCTACATCGTGCAGCAGGTTCTACAAAACTGCCGCAAGCAGCTGGAGATCTTAGAACGGGATCTGACGAAATTAGAAACGGTTGTCGCACCTTTCCCGCGCATCACCTACGATGATGCCATAACCCTTCTGCAGAAAAACGGGGTGGAGATCGAATGGGGCGAAGATTTGGGCGGGGCTGATGAAACAATCATTGCCCAGCAGTTTGACAGGCCGGTCTTTGTCCACCGTTATCCCACCGAGATTAAGGCGTTTTACATGAAGCCCGATCCTAAACGGCCCGAAGTGGTATTGGGCAGTGATCTTTTGGCTCCGGAAGGTTATGGAGAAATCATCGGCGGAGGCGAGCGCATCTCCGATCCGAAACTGCTGCAGCAGCGGATTGAAGAACATGATCTTCCCGCGCAAGATTACGCTTGGTATATGGATATCCGCCGTTACGGCACTGTGCCTCACTCAGGCTTTGGCATGGGTTTGGAACGGGCGGTCGCCTGGGTCTGCGGATTATCGCATCTGCGCGAAGCGATACCATTTCCCCGCTTGATTAATAGAATATATCCATAGTCTAATTAGTCCCGAGAAAAATCAGCAGCACGCCCAAACCGACAATGGCGAGCCTGGTCCAGGACAATTCGTGGCGAAGTCCTATCAAGCCGATCATGCCCACCAGCGTTAGAATAATGGGGCCGATCAGGCCTAAGGTAGCATTGATTTTTAAAGCTGTCTGCACTTTGCCCCATTTCAGCATGAGCAGAGCGCCGGTGATCTCCATTGTGCCTGCCAGCAGGCGCAGCAGGGCCATGGTTAACACTATTCTTAATTCGGTGTGCACCGCATCACCCCGTTTCGCAAATTTAATTTTGAATTGGAAGGAGAATAGCTGTGTTTCAATACCTCAAGCAAGCTGATCCCGCTATTTGCCGAGCTATCCATAACGAAACAACACGGCAGAACACGCACCTAGAACTGATCGCGTCCGAAAATTTTGTTAGTCTGGCCGTCTTGGAGGCACTGGGGAGCCAGCTTACCAATAAATATGCGGAAGGTTACCCCGGTAGACGTTATTACGGCGGTTGTGAATTTGTGGATATCGCCGAGGAACTTGCTATTGAGCGGGCGAAGCAACTTTTTGGGGCCGAACACGTGAATGTGCAGCCCCATTCCGGATCTCAAGCAAACCAGGCCGTCTTTTTCGCCGTTTTAAAACCCGGTGATACTATTTTAGGCATGGATCTCAGTCATGGGGGGCATCTCACACACGGCAGCCCGGTTAACCTATCCGGTTCCTGGTTCAATGTGGCCCATTACGGCGTGCGCAAGGAAGATGAACTTTTAGACTACGACCAGGTACGGGATTTAGCCCGTAAACATCGACCGCGGATGATCATCGCCGGCGCCTCCGCCTATCCCCGGGTAATTGATTTCGCTATCTTTCGGGAAATAGCGGACGAGGTGGGGGCGTTTTTCTTAGTAGATATGGCCCATATTGCGGGCTTAATCGCGGCCGGCGTCCATCCCAGCCCGGTTCCCTATGCTGACTTCATTACTTCAACTACCCATAAAACGCTGCGGGGGCCGAGAGGCGGCCTGATTTTGACTACTAAAGAGCATGCTCGCAAAATTGATAGTGCGGTCTTCCCCGGTATGCAGGGTGGGCCGTTAATGCATGTGATCGCGGCTAAGGCGGTCGCTTTTCTAGAGGCGCTCGACCCCGGTTTTAAAGCTTATCAGCGAGCGGTGGTGGAAAACGCCCAAACACTTGGGGAAACCCTGGCCACGCACGATTTTCCCCTAATTTCGGGGGGCACCGACAATCATTTGCTGCTCGTTAATGTTAAAGCGCGGGGATTCAGCGGTAAAGAAGCGGAGGCACTTCTGGATCAAGTGGGGATAACGGTCAATAAGAACACGATTCCCTTTGAACAGGAAAGCCCCTTTGTTACCAGTGGGATCCGCCTGGGCACGCCGGCCTTGACTACTAGGGGCATGGGCACAGACGAAATGCGTGTTATCGGTCGTTTAATAGCTCAAACGTTGGAACGGGGCCGGAAAGATTTCGGCGAAATCAAAAACGTCATAGCCCAATTGACGGAGCAGTTCCCCCTTTATTCCGAAACCTGCGGCGATTAGAGGAGGCAGCCCTTTGTTTGGGACATCGTCGGCAAAAAAAGATACACAACACGCCATGAAACTAAATACTGTGGAAGGGGCCTTTGCGGTGGCTGCCGAAAATCTGGCAGCCCCTTACCTGGCCCTCTTTGCTTTGGCGTTGGGAGCCACCCCGTCACAGATCGGGATGCTGACCGCATTTCCCAACTTTCTCGGCAACATTTTGCAGATCCCCGCGGGCATTTTCGGCGAACGCATGAAGGACAAGCGGATTTTGCCCATCGTGGGGGGTTATTTTGCCCGTTCCACCTGGCTGGCTCTGGCCATCTTTCCTTTCTTGTTTCCCGCGGAAAAAAGGGTCTTCATTGTTATAGTCCTGGCCTCCTTTCGGATTATCATGGCTAATCTGGGTGTTCCTGCCTGGACGGCACTGCAAGCCGATTTAATTCCCAGATCGATTCGGGGCCAATACTATGCCAACCGCAGTGTTGTCTTGAACGTCTGTGCGCTGGCGGCGACCTTTGCGGCCAACTTTTTGCTGCGCCTGGACTTTCCTAAAAACTACATCCTTATTTTCAGCGCAGCCACGGCGCTGGGTATTGCCGCAACTTACATCTTTTCTCGCATTCCCTTTGCTCAGGATAAGCAAAAGCCTGTCCGCGACGGGGCAGGCACTTACAGACAACGAATCGGGGGTTTTATCAAAGATGTGGGTGATCACAAAGATTTTACCGCCTATGCCATCAGCTCCCTGGTGTGGAATTTTGGCGTTTATTTAGCAGCATCGCTATTTCCCGTCTATTTCGTGGATACCATGGGGGGCCAAGCGGGCTCTTGGGCTATTTTCACGGGCGTCAACCTGGCTACCCAAGTTCTGATTCAGCGTTATTGGGGGCGGCTGGCCGATGTTTTCGGCCAGAAATACGTGATGGTCTTTTCGGGTTTGGGTGCGGTCATTCTGCCCCTGTTATGGTGGGCCGCCCCTAATGTTTGGTTTCCCATTCTTATTTATATTGTTAACGGGCTGGCGTGGGGCGGGTACAATCTGGCCGCCTTCAACCTTCTTTTGGAAATTACTCCCGATGAAAATCGTTCGCTGTACGTGGGTGTCTACAATACCCTGATGGGTATTGCCACCGCGGCCGGGCCTTTAACGGGAGGTTTTGCGGCCGAGATTATTGGGCTGAAGCCCATCTTTTTGGCCTCCTTCGTGCTGAGAGGTATAGCCCTTTTCCTCTTTGCCCGCACCGTGAGCGGGAGTGGGGGCCCAAAAATGCGGTTAGGCGATCTGTTTCCTAAAAAGCGGAGAAAAACCGCCTTTGGCAGTTGATCGTATTGCCCAAGTGTATTATAATAAAATTTGACCATGTGGTAATGACGAAGAATTACCCAATTGATATCCGTTACCCAGAGAGCTGGTGGGTGGTGAAAATCAGCCGGATAGTTGGGGATCCAGCTTCTGAACCGAGCGTCACAATCAATTAAGGTGAATTCCGGCCCCTTCTTTTTACGGGCCGGGATTAATCAGGGTGGCAACGCGGGAAACTAAGTCTCGTCCCTGGGCTTTCGAGTTCAGAGGCGAGTTTTTTATTTTCAGGCTGAGGGGGAAAACTAATGTTGGATCTTAAAATGATTCGTCAAGACCCAGAGCAAGTACGGGAGGGTTTACGCAAACTAGGTGCGGATGCGCCCCTAGATGAATTATTGGCCCTTGACGAAAAACGGCGCAGTATTTTAACGGATGTAGAAAAATTGAAAGCAGAACGCAATCGCGTCTCCGACGAGGTGGCGCAGCTAAAGCGGGAACGGAAGGATGCCGACGACTTAATCGATAGAATGCGCATTGTTTCCCAACAGATTAAGGATTTCGACAATGAATTACGAGAAGTAGATGCAAAAATGCAGGATTCGCTGCTGCGGATTCCCAATCTTCCTCACCAATCGGTTCATGTGGGCGAAAGTGAAGCTGATAACAAGGAAATCAGGCGCTGGGGCGAGCAGACGCAATTTGGTTTTGAGCCGCTGGCCCATTGGGAACTGGGTGTAAATTTGAATATCCTCGATTTTGAACGGGCGGGTAAAGTGACGGGCTCGCGCTTCAACTTTCTTAAAGGGGCAGGCGCTCGTTTGGAACGGGCTTTGATCAATTTCATGCTCGATCTGCACACAACTGAACACGGCTATGTGGAGATCTTTCCCCCCTTTATTGTGAACGGAGCCAGCGCCACAGGTACCGGGCAGCTGCCGAAGTTTGCGGCGGACATGTTTAAACTGGAGGGATTAGATTACTATCTGATTCCCACCGCGGAAGTGCCGGTGACAAATCTGTATCGAGATGAAATTCTGGATATGACTGAATTGCCCATTTATCACGTGGCCTATTCCGCTTGCTTCCGTTCGGAGGCGGGATCTGCCGGAAGAGATACGAGGGGTTTGGTGAGGGCGCATCAATTCAATAAAGTGGAATTGGTCAAATTTGTTACCCCCGAAAGCTCCTATGCCGAATTAGAGAAACTTACTAACAATGCCGAGACTGTGCTGCAGAGATTGGGGTTGCCCTATCGGGTCAGCCAGATGTGTACCGCTGATTTAGGGTTTACCGCCGCTAAAAAATACGATCCGGAAGTGTGGATGCCAAGTTACGGGCGTTATGTAGAGATCTCGTCCTGCAGTAACTTTGAAGATTTCCAGGCCAGGCGGGCGAACATTCGCTTTCGTCGAGAAAAGGGGGCCAGGCCGGAGTTTGTGCATACTTTAAACGGATCGGGAATTGCGGTGGGCCGCTGTTTGGCGGCGGTGTTGGAAAACTATCAGCAAGCGGACGGTTCCGTTCGGATTCCCGAAGCCCTGCGGCCCTACATGGGCGGGTTAGAGCTGATTACTGCAGGGAAATAAGCACTTGTTAAGTGGCTGAAGTTAGGATATAATTAAGCAGGCTGGGAAGGGTGCCAGAGCGGACGAATGGAGCGGTCTTGAAAACCGTCGAGGGTTTGCGCCCTCCGTGGGTTCGAATCCCACCCCTTCCGCCATCTTAAGCACGGAGTGTTTATTAATGGGGACTAAAGGAAACGTTAAAGGAGATTGGGTTCTCTTTGTCGTAGTTATCATTATCGGAGCCTCTTTTTTTGTTTTCCATAATCGGGGGGCCAAGCAGCTACGAAATCCCTCCTCTTCCGCGGCTGTTGTTGTGGAAATAGAGGGGCAGGAAGTGCAGAAGTTTGATTTGGCCCAAAATCTTGAGCCTTTAAAAATAAAGACAAAACACGGGTTCAACACTATAGAAATTAAAGACGGAAAAGTACGAGTGGTTGAGGCGGACTGTCCCGATTTAATCTGCGTCTATACGGGCTGGCGGAGTCATGTGGGACAGCTTATCGTATGCATGCCCCACTATTTTGTGGTAAAAATTGTGGATGAAGAGGCGGGCCCGGCGGAGATTGACAGCTTTACTTACTAAAGAAAGAAATGGAGTGATGTTAATGGTTAAGCAGAAGGTACTAATTGTAGACGATGAAATCTCCATTCAAGAGTTAATTCGTTTCAATTTAGAGCAATCCGGTTTTGATACTGAAGTGGCCGGTGACGGTTTGGAAGCGCTGGAGATGTTTGAATCCTATCGGCCCGACTTAATTGTCCTGGACTTGATGCTGCCGGGCAAAGATGGTTACGACGTTTGTAAAGACATCAGGCGTACGAGCAATGTGCCCATCATTATGCTTACAGCGAAAGAAACGGAGCTGGAGAGGGTTCTAGGGCTTGAGTTAGGTGCAGATGACTATATTACCAAACCATTCAGCCCCTTGGAGCTTGTGGCACGCATCAAGGCGGTCTTACGCCGTGCCAGCGGGCAGGAAGACGAAGACGAGAATGAATTCCAGGTAGGCAATATTTTCCTCCAGGTGGACACAAGGGAAGTGAAGGTCCATGAGGAAGAGATAGAGTTGACCCGCAAAGAATTCGATTTGCTGCATATTTTCATGGAAAATGTGGGCAAGGTCCTGACCAGAGAAGTCCTGCTGCAGCAAGTTTGGGGTTACGAATATGAGGGCGAAACCCGCACGGTTGATGTGCATATCCGCCATCTCCGCCGCAAACTCGGCCCGGAGGGTGAAACCCGCATCGAAACTATTCATGGGGTAGGGTATAAATTAAGGGGGAACTAACTTGAGAAAGGGCTTTTCTCAGCCGCTACTTTTCAAGTTAACATCTTTTGCGTTAGTGGTAACCTTACTTGCAGTTGGGGTTACCACCTTTTTTGTGGCCCGTTTTGCCTACGGTACTCTGGAACAAAGGGTAGAATCGGACCTTTATTCTGACGCGCAGATCATCAAACTGAGTTTGCGGGAAGCATACGCTTCGGATCCGTTAACTTCTGTGGCTGAATGGCGTGAGCAAATAACGCATTTGGGCAGTGCCAGTCAAAGGTTGATCCGCGTTATCGATGATCAAGGTGCTGTTGTGGTTGACACTGTACCCGTCGGATTAGACGATCGGGACTTGATCCTGGCAGAGATAACATTGGACGGCAGCGGCCTATTGCAGGTAGCAATAGAACGGGATGAAATCAACGGTATGTTAAGCAGCCTGATCACAGGTTCCATCTTGATCGGATTTGCGGTGGCTGTGGTCGCACTAGGCATTGCGTTTGCCTTTAACAAGGTGATTACCGATCCGCTGCGCGAGCTTCTTGCTATGGTGAAGCATTTGCAGGAAAGGGAATTCGGCCGCTTGGTGTTGGTGCGCAGTAATGATGAAATCGGCCAGCTCGGGCGGGCCTTTAATGAGCTCTCCGAAACCCTTGAGGATCTTTTCTTTACGATCAGCGATCGGGAAGGCAAATTGCAGGCGATTTTATCCAGTATTGACGCCGGGGTTGTGGCGGTGAACTTGCAGCGTAAGGTGATGTTGGCTAATAAGGCAGCCGCTGAGCTATTTCGGACTGACCCGGAAAAAATCATCGGCAAGAATCAGTTTGAAGCAACAAAAAACGAAAGATTGTCCCACCTGCTGGAAGAGACGATGGATACCAAACAGTCGGTTAGTAAGGAGATTCGCCTTCATCCGGGCAGTGAACGGATGTTGGCCGTGACAAGCAGCCCGTTAGAAGATGAGCAGCGCAACAGTCTTGGCGCAGTGGCAATCATACGGGATATCACCGCTTTGCGGCACCTGGAACAAATGCGTCAGGAGTTTGTGGCTAATGTCTCCCACGAGCTGCGCACCCCGCTTACTTCCATTAAAGGATTTGTGGAGACTCTGCTCAACGGCAATCTGGACGATCGTGAATTACTCACCCGCTTTCTCGGTATTATTGGCACTGAAACGGATCGCATGATCTTGCTGATCAACGATCTGTTAGATTTATCCCATATTGAAAGCGGCAAACAGCCCCTCAATATAGAGGCGGTGGATATGAAGGAAATTTTCGACGATACTATCTTAATTCTGCAGAGTAAGGCGCAAGAAAGAAATATTACGTTGGAAAACAACATTTATAGTTCCGTAATCGTACAGGGCGATGCTAAGCTGCTCAGGCAGGTAGCCATCAATCTGGTGGATAATGGCGTTAAGTACACCCCGGAAGGGGGTAAGGTGTGGATCGAGGCCATCTCCGGTTTGGATAGTGTGGAATTCATCATTAATGATAACGGTTTGGGGATCAGCAGCGAGCATTTGGACCGCATCTTTGAACGTTTCTATAGGGTGGACAAGGGTCGTGCCCGCCATATGGGCGGTACCGGACTAGGGTTGGCCATCACAAAACACATCGTTGATAAACACAAGGGCTCCATTTGTGCCGAAAGCCGTACAGGCAAGGGCACCAAAATGCGCCTTACACTGAGAAAATAGTGTGCTTCAATTCAAAAAGGGGGATCGCTTTGGCGGTC
>CAZVDE010000044.1:0-13776 GCA_964626065.1 uncultured Clostridiaceae bacterium
AAGTCCCCACTCGTCCGGCGAATTTCATAGGTAGCGTGCAACCTTTCCAAATCTATGATTGCCCGCCCGATGTGCGCTGTAGGCACTTCCAATTGATAAGAATAGTAAGGCTCCAACAGAATAGATTGGGCTTCTTTAAGCCCCTGGCGCACCGCACGGTACGTTGCCTCGCGGAAGTCTCCACCCACGGTGTGCTCAACACTCGCCCGGCCCCCCACCAGCGTTATCCTCAGATCGGTAATCGGCGAGCCCGTCAGCACCCCGAGCTGAGTTTTTTCCTTAAGATGGGTCAAAATCAAGCGCTGCCAATTTCCCGCCAGCACATCCTCGCTGCATTTGGTGACATACTGTAAGCCGCTGCCGGGTTCACCCGGTTCTAACAGCAGCTGCACTTCGGCATAGTGACGAAGCGGCTCAAAATGGCCCACCCCTTCTACCGTATTGGCGATAGTTTCCTTGTAGAGGATCTTACCCGCGCCGAAATGCACCCTAAGACCAAAACGGCTTTCAATAAGGCTTTCCAATATTTCGATTTGCATTTCACCCATCAGCTGTGCTTGAATCTCCTGCAGTTCTTCATCCCAGACAATGCGCAGCTCCGGTTCTTCCTCTTCCAGTTCGCGTAGGCGGGGCAAGATTTCCCGGGGATCGCTGTTTGCAGGTAGAACCACTTGGTAAGACAGGACAGGTTCCAATACCAAACCCCTTGTGCCGATGCCGATTCCCATGGCCTGGCCGGGTTTAACCGTTGTCAAGCCCGTGACCGCGCAAACGGCACCCGCCGTTAACTCCTGCACCACTGAAAATTTTTCCCCCGAATAAATGCGGATTTCGTTGATTTTTTCCTCCCGATCTTCACCTTTTATCGCATCACGCACGCGCAAAACCCCGCCCACGATTTTCAAATGGGTTAATCGACTGCCCTGCCCATCCCTTGATATCTTATAGACTTCCGCTCCGAATTCCTCGGGATACACCGGAGCCGGCGCATATTCTACCAACGCCCGCATAAATGTCTCCACCCCATCTAGGGTCAAAGCGGAACCAAAAAAACACGGAAATATTTTGCGGCCCCGTACTGCCTGCCCGATTTGAGCTGACGTGAGATCTCCGGCGGCAAGATAGGATTTGATTAGCTCCTCGTCGCAGAGGGCTATCTCCTCTAAAAAGTGCACAGCTGGAGTCGGCGAAAAATCTACACAGTTCTGTCCCAATTCCTTTTTTAATTCTGCCAATAATTCTTCCCGCACGGTGCCGGGCCGGTCCATTTTATTAATAAAAATAAAAACGGGAATTTCATACAACGCCAGTAGACGCCACAGCGTCTTAGTGTGGGCCTGTACCCCGTCCGCTCCGCTGATCACTAAAATTGCGTAATCCAAAACATGGAGCGTTCGCTCCATTTCCGCGGAAAAATCTACATGGCCCGGTGTATCAAGTAGGGTAATTTCCGTATCGCCAACTCTAAACTGGGCCTGTTCCGAAAAAATTGTGATTCCCCGCTCCCGCTCCAGCGCATGCGTATCAAGATGGGCATCTTGATGATCAACCCTGCCCATTTCCTTGATTTTGCCGCTGAGATAGAGCATGCTTTCTGATAAAGTTGTCTTTCCCGCATCAACGTGCGCTAAAATACCAATGACCAGTCTTTTCATCAATCTTCCAATCCTTTATGCTGTTATGCCGCCCGGCTCAATCATTCTTTTTTTCAAAAGCCATACACCTAACAGCAAGGTGCAGGCCCCGGCCGCTAATTGAACTACACTTGCCGTCGTCAGATAATCAGGAATTATTACGGAAACAAAGGGTACAAAAAGATTATTGGCTAGGTGAGCCCCTATACAGAGCAGCAAAGAACCTGTTTTATAATAAATAATGCCGAAAACTATTCCCAGCACAAAGGCATTTACTGCTTGGTGCAGATTGAGATGGATTACTCCAAACAACAGGGCCGAGAAAAAAATGGCAGTCGCGGGGCCATACCTAGGCAGCAGCCGCTTTAAAAAAAAGCCCCTAAAAATGATTTCTTCAACGAGGGGGATCGTCAAAAATACTAGAAACACAACCGGCAGGGGTAATTCCAACATCTCCCCAACCGCTTCATCGAGCCACCGGGCCGGTTCAATGCGGAGCAGAAAAAGAGCGAGGGTGTTATCAAACAAAAGCCTGGTGCCGAGCACTAACAGCAGTGCGGGCAGAAAAAGGCGCAAAGCCCCTTGCGCATCCATACTAAGATCTAGCCCCCGTTTAACGCTGAGCCGCCATAGAACAAAGACTTTCACCGCAAACTCCTCAACGATCCACATATGAGTCCGTAGAGCCGCAAGGCCCACCCAACCCATTACGGACCCTACTAACCGAAAGAATATCACGCCTAAAACATGCATCAAGATGATCCACAAAAAACAGCGAATACCCCCAACTATAGATAGGCCTTCGTTCCTATGTTCGTTTTCCATGTCCGCCTCCCTATTGTTTTTCAGGCTCTTGCACCTGTGACCAGGAAAAAAGGGCCAAAGCACACCAAATCAAGGCAAAACCCGCCAAATGGCCGCTACTGAAAGGTTCCTTGTAAATCAAGACCCCGATCACCAGCATCATGGTGGGGGTTAGATAGTGGATAAAGCCAACTGTGGATAAGGGTATTCTCTGTGTTGCCCGGCCAAACCAGATCAGCGGTAAAGCGGTGGCCGGGCCTGCACCGGCCAGGAGCAAATTTGTCGTTAGCGAAGTTCCTCCAAAAAATAGACTGCCCCGTGTACAAAGAAAGCCCAGGTAAACAAGGGCGGCTGGGAGCAAGAATAGTGTTTCCAAGGCGAGGCCTACAACGGAATCTATACCGGCCACTTTTTTTACCAGCCCATACAGCCCGAAGGTTATGGCCAGTGAGAGGGCCACCCACGGCACTGCCCCGTATTCAATAG
Source organism: uncultured Clostridiaceae bacterium (assembly GCA_964626065.1). Lineage (GTDB taxonomy): Bacteria > Bacillota > Limnochordia > Darwinibacteriales > Darwinibacteriaceae > UBA3910. Next base: position 2,925 of record CAZVDE010000044.1, read on the forward strand.
TAATTATTGCCACACCGGCTAAGGCCAAAACAACCGCAATCGCCTGCGAACGACCCAACCGCTCCTGTAGGATTAGCATGCCCAAGCAGACACTTAGCAGGGGATTGATATAATACCCCAGGCTCACATCAACAACATGGCCCGCGTTAACCGCCCAGATGTAAATTCCCCAGTTTAAACCAACCAGCAGCGCAGCGGCGCCTGCGGCAAATACCTTTTTGCGCTCCGCCAAAACGAGCTTTAAACGGCCCGCCTGCCCCCGGGAAAAGAGTAAAATCGCGGAAAAAACAAAAGACCAAACTATGCGATGGGCCAAGATCTCCGGTGCAGAAACCGATTGGAGAAGTTTCCAGTATAGAGGTAAAATTCCCCACAGCAAAAAGGCAGCTGTAGCATTCAGAAAACCGGACAGCCCCCGCCGGCTTTGCTGATCTGTTCTTACTTTTTCCAGCATCCCAAGCCCCCCTTTACATGCCAGTTTATTCACGGCTAATACCTTGTTTCCTTTTTTTATCAGCAATCGCAATCGGCAAACCGCCACCACAAAACAGTCCCCAGCCATCCTAAAAGAGCGGTGAATAAAACAAGGAATATATTGCCGCGCGATATGGAAACATAGTCTTCTCCCGCCAGGCCGCTAGCTAGGGCAGGGACAGACCAGGGGAAAAACTCTCCATAGCCCACTGCAGTCACAATTTGCGCTATAACCAGGCTTAGTACGGCAAAGGCCAAAGCAGGCAGATAACCTTTCCCCGCACTGGCGAAGAAGGCCACCGGTACCGACGCTAAGACAGTCAATAAAACGATAAGGGAAAAATTACGCACACTTTCCCCAAGCATCGCACTTGACCACCCCGGCAAGGACAACAGGCTTCCCACCGCTACGCTTATAATGAAAATGGTACCTGTTAAGGCGAAGCACCAAAAGGCAGCGACGATAAACTTAGCACTGACTATCATCGGCCGTGAAATGGGCAGCGCCAGTAGATCTTTAATCGTCCGATCCGCATATTCCCTGCCAAATACCCAGCTTATGATAAAACCGAAGACAATCAGGCCGCCCACTGCAACGGCCTGGGCCAAAAGAGCAAGATAAGAAGGCCAGTCCGCCGCCCCGGCTATCTGGGCTTTGGCGGAAATAAAACCTAGGCTTCTGGCTAAATCGGGATTTCTTAGAACAAACATAAAAAATCCGGCCATGAAGGGCACAAGCAATAAAGCAAGCATTGTTAAAAGGGGAATCTTAGAACGAAACAGTTTTTTTGCCTCAACCGCGATGGCCACCTTCAACCCGCCCATTCAGATCACCTCCCGCCTCCTTAATAGACCGTAGGAAAAACATCTCCAAATTCTCTCTTTCTACCTTCAGAAGTGTGGGGGGATGGCCCGATTCCACAAGCACGGCCGCCACTTTTTCCGGATTTTTTACCGCCCTTTCGTCCCGGATCCGTAACACGCCCTCTCTGCCCTTTGTAAGAATATGGCCCGATTCTGCCAAAACAGCTGCCATGCCCCCCCTATCCCGCCCATCCACAGCGAGCCACTTATGAAGCCGGTCTTCCAACTCGCGAGCAGCCAATTCTTTGATTAACCTGCCTCTATGAATAATACCAATCCTTGTGGCTATTCTTGCAATCTCATCCAATTTATGGCTGGAAAGAAGGATTGTAACACCTGACTTTTCCACCAGATCCCGCAGCAAATCTCGCACTGCTACAATACCCGCGGGATCCAGGCCGTTAGTGGGCTCATCCAATAAAAGAATTCCGGGTTTATGCAATAGGGCCTTAGCAATGCCTAGGCGCTGTGCGTTGCCCAAAGATAAATGTTTTGCCCGCTTTTCCGCCTGGCTGCCAAGGGCCAGTTTCCGCATTATCCAGGTAACGTCCTGCTTCCCTACCCCCCTCAAACGTGCCATAATCTGCAGGTTTTCCCGGACGGTCAATTCGGGGTACGCAGTGGGGGTTTCCACAATATAACCTACCTCGCGCCACAAGGCTAGATTACCCGGGTTCACCGGGCGACCATTGAGAAAACCCCGCCCCGCGGTGGGTGCCACAAGCCCCAGCAGCATCCGAATGGTGGTTGTTTTACCGGCACCATTCAAACCGAGAAACCCATAGATTTCACCCCGGTTGATAAACAAATTCAGATCTTCAACTGCCACCGAGTCGCGGTAAACTTTGGTTAGATGCTCAGCGGCGATAACAGACGCCATGGTGAACCACCTTTCATTAAAGAAGGGTCCTAATCGTTACGTTTTGTATATTTATTATATCATAACGAAAAAACGAGCTTAGGCTGTTCATTATATTTTTAACAACTTAGTGACCTTTTATTAAAGAAAAAACTGGCTAAACCCCGATTGAGAGCGGATTACAGCGATCGGGACTTGAGACGAAAGGCGAGTAAAATATCCATTATTTTGCGAATAAGGAAATATAATGGTAAACAAATTGCTGATTCGAGCTTTTTCGATTGACAAAAAGAAAACAGGCGCGGTATAATACTTGTTATTAAAAGCATATGGTACTTGCTTTAATCATTGCGTTTGGAGGTCACCATAATGAGCGATCCCGCACGAGCTAGGATGCAAACCGCAGATGAACAGGGAGAAACAGGCCGGCGCTTGCGCCCCCAAGACCTTTTGGCGGTCCAAGAACTGCACACCTACTTCACTATGGATGAAGGGGTAGTAAAGGCGGTCAACGGCGTTTCTTTCGAAATCGAAAAGGAGAAAGTCCTAGGAGTGGTGGGAGAAAGCGGCTGCGGAAAGAGTGTTACCGCCCTATCCATCATGCAGCTCCTACCAAAACCTCACGGCCACATACATGGAGGCCGTATTCTTTTTAGACACCCCAAGCAGGGTGTCCTTGATTTAGCAAAACAAGACCCGGGCGCTTCTTTAATGCGTCAAATTCGCGGCAACGAGATCGCCATGATTTTCCAGGAACCCATGACTTCGTTAAACCCCGTCTATACCGTGGGGCTTCAAATCGTGGAAGCTGTCATGCTGCACCAGAAGGTCACGGAAAAACAGGCATGGAAAATGGCGGAAGAAATGCTGGCCAACGTGGGCATTCCCAGCCCGGAACAACGGGTGAAAGAATACCCCTACCAAATGAGCGGCGGCATGCGGCAGCGCGCCATGATCGCCATGGCCCTTTCCTGCAACCCGACTTTGTTGATTGCGGATGAACCAACTACCGCCTTAGATGTAACGATCCAGGCCCAAATTTTGGATCTAATGCGCCGCCTGCAGGAGCAGTACAAAATGTCGATCATGCTTATCACTCACAACCTGGGCGTAGTCAGCCGCATGTGCGATCAAGTAGCGGTCATGTACCTGGGCAAAATTGTGGAATACACCGACGTGCGCACACTTTTCCATGAGCCCGCCCACCCTTATACTGTGGGTTTGATGAACTCCATACCCAGACTGGGCAAGCGCAAGAAACGATTGGATTCTATCAGGGGTGTTGTACCCGACCCGCGGGATATTCCACAGGGCTGCAGTTTTAGGGAACGCTGCCCCCTTGCTTCGGAAAAATGCACCGAGGACCCCCCCATGGTAAGCGTGGGTGAGAACCACTCCGTGCGCTGCTGGCGCTTTGTCTGAGAATATAGTAGCGAAAGGAAGGCTGCCTTATGGCTGCGGCAAACGGCGAAATACTGCTGGATGTGCAAGACTTAACTAAATACTTTCCCATTACTAAGGGGCTGTTTCGTCGAACGGTGGGCCACGTGAAAGCGGTGGACGGCATCAGTTTTCAGATTCGCAAAGGCGAAACTCTGGGTCTGGTAGGCGAGAGCGGCTGCGGCAAAACGACAGCGGGTTTAAGCCTGATGCACCTAATTCAGCCAACAGCTGGCCAAATTGTGCTTAATCGAGAAGATGGCCCTCAGGAGGTTAATGCCAAGACAATCCGCGGCCTGCGCCGGGAAATGCAGATCATTTTCCAAGATCCCTTTTCTTCGCTGGATCCGCGCATGCGCATCCGAGATATTGTGGGTGAACCCCTCTTAGCTCACGGAATGAAAAACCACCGAGAGCGTTACGAACGGGTAGAAGCCCTATTGATCTCAGTTGGCCTAGGGGTACACCACATGAACCGATTTCCCCACGAATTCAGTGGCGGTCAGCGCCAAAGAATTGGCATCGCCCGTGCCCTTTCGCTCAACCCATCCTTGGTTGTGTGCGATGAGCCGGTCTCGGCCCTGGATGTGTCGGTGCAGGCACAAGTATTAAACCTGCTGGACGACCTGCAGGACGAATTGGGCCTGACCTATTTATTTGTAGCCCACGATCTATCCGTCGTCCAGCATATCAGCGATCGAGTGGCGGTGATGTATCTGGGGCGCATCGTGGAGATGGCGGAGGTGGATAAGCTATTTGGCACACCGCGCCACCCCTACACCGAAGCGCTCTTATCCGCTATCCCCGATCCGGACCCGGATATAGTGGGGGAACAGATTATTCTCAAAGGCGATGTTCCCAGCCCGGCTAATCCGCCCAGCGGATGCCATTTCCACCCCCGCTGCCGCTATGCAACCGAGCTTTGCAGGCAGCAGGATCCGGAGTTGGTGGAACTAGACGCAGAAGGCCATCTGGCCGCCTGCCATTATGCCACAGAGCTGAACTTGACCGGTGTGCCCATGGGTGAGTCGGCATAAACGGCCAAGTGCAAGCATATGCCGAAAGGCAAAAAAAAGGAGGAAAAACATGAAAGCGAGAAATTTATTTGTCATTGCTGTGCTGCTGGTCGCAGTTTTATCCACTTCCGGCTTGGCGGCATCTTTCGACCCGGAGACATTTGTCTTTGCCGGCAGCGGACAGCCCCAAACGCTGGACCCGGCAGCTATCTACGACACCGCCAGCGGCGAAGTCGCGCATCAAGTGTACGACAATTTGTTTGAGTATGTGGGCGGGGATTTGGACGTTGTGGGGCCCCTGCTAGCCACAGAAGTCCCCACCGTGGCTAACGGCCTCATGTCCGAAGATGGGCGTACAATTAGAGTGCCCATCCGCCAAGGCGTCAAATTCCACAACGGTGCTGTACTTACAGCGGAAGATGTGAGGTACAGCTTTATCCGGGGTATGCTGGCCGACACGGCCGGCGGGCCGCAGTGGATGTTCTTCGAACCCCTTTTGGACGTGCAAACCATGCGCGATGTGATCGTTAAAGCAGGCGGCCCAGAAGACTTCGCCAGCATTAACGAAGTGGATCCCGCGGTATTGCGCAAGGCCCACGATTTAGTTGCGGCCACAATCGAAGTGGATGGCCATGACCTTGTCTTCCACTTGGCAGAGCCCTACCCGCCATTTATCAACATTCTCACCAAGGGCGGCTCCTGGGCTTCCATCCTGAATAAGGACTGGATGATTGCCAACGGCGCTTGGGACGGAAACCCCGACACCTGGGCTAAATGGTATGATCTGGCGGAAGAAGAAATGACGGCGTACGACAAGGCCAACGGAACCGGGCCTTTCAAACTGGTAACTTGGGATAAAAGCGGCGGCCAAGTCATCTTCGAACGTTTTGAAGATTACTGGCGCGGGCCTGCCCAAATCAAAACGGCCTTCATCAAGTATATCGATGAAGATGCAACCCGGATCCTGATGCTGCGTGCCGGTGATGCGGATGCCATCTACCTGCCCCAAAAGGATCTTGATCAGGTACGCAATCTGCCCGGCGTGGTTCTCGTGGAAGATCTACCGCAGATGACCAATACCGTGTTGTTCTACAGCTTCACCATTCCCGTTCAAGGAAACGAAGATCTGGTGGGCAGCGGAAAACTTGACGGTAAAGGTATCCCCAGTGATTTCTTCGCCGATATTGATGTCCGTAAAGGGTTTAACTACGCCTTTGACTATCAAGCATATCGGAACGAAGTTGCCAAAGGCGCGGGAGAACTGCCCCTAGGCCCGATTCCGCAGATTCTGCCCTACGTGAATCCCGATCAGGAATATTTCGAGCACAATTTGGCAAAAGCGGAAGAGCACTTCAGGAAGGCTTTCGGCGGAGAGCTGTGGGAAAAAGGTTTTGAAGTAGGGATCGTTTATAATACTCCCAACCAAGACCGCAAAACTGCCCTGGAAATCCTGGAATACAACATTGAAAGCATCAACCCCAAATTCAAAGTCAATGTTGTTGGTTTGGAATGGGCAACAGTGCTAGACAAGCTGCGCACCGCCTCTTTGCCTGTGTTTGTCATGGGCTGGCTGGCGGACTTCCCCGATACGCATAACTTTGCGGTACCCTTTATGCACTCCACCGGAACATTCGCCGGCTACTGCGGACAGGGTTTGATCGACCTGGCTAAGAAGGAATTTGACGAGCTCGTTAATGCGGGCATCAAGGCCACCGACCCCGAAGAGCGGGAAGCCATCTACTACGAACTGCAAAAACGCTATGTAGAGCAGGCCATCTCCATGCCCTATATGGAGCCCACAACGCACCGTATTATGGGTGATTGGGTACAAAACTATGTCTACTGCCCCGCCTATAGTGCAAGTTACGACTTCTATGAAGTCTACAAAGAAAAGAAATAATCCTGGGGTGAGACACCCGGGGTAGCAATCCGCTTGTGGTGAGTAGGGCTGCCCGGCAGTCCTGCTCACGTTATTCTGTCAGTTAAGGAGTATGAACATGTTAACCTATATCGCAAGGCGCTTGCTGTTTCTACCTATAGTATTAATCGGGGTGACACTGTTAGTCTTTATTGTCATGTCCTTTCTTTCCCCTTACCAACTGGTGAGCACGTATATCAAAAGCCCCGAAGAACTCAAGAATCAAAGCCTTGATGATCTGGTCCGCAAATATGGTTTGGATCAACCGCCGCATATTCGCTACGTCAACTGGATGAAAAATGTACTCAAAGGTGATCTGGGCTATTCAGTCTCAGCATCCATGCATGTTACGGAAGCGATTGCCAAACGATTTCCGGCCACAATTGAATTAGCACTCTTTGCGGTCATCCCGGTGGTACTGGGCGGGATTTGGCTCGGCACCATCTCCGCCAAACACTATAACAAACCGCTGGACCACATTACGCGAACCTTCGCCATTGTGGGTTGGTCGCTGCCGGATTTTGTCTTCGGCCTAATCATGCTGATGATCTTCTACGGTGTGTTGGGCTGGTTTCCGCCGGGACGCTTATCCATCTGGGCCGATATTGAAGTGCTTACCGGTGACTTTACCAGGTATACCGGTATGAATACGCTTGATGCACTGCTCAACGGCAGGCTGGATATTTTCTGGGATGCGCTGCGCCATTTAGTGGCGCCCGTGATTACCCTCGCTTATTTATGGTGGGCCTTTCTTTTAAGAATAACTCGTTCCAGCATGTTAGAAGTAATGAACAAAGATTATGTGCGCACCGCCCGTGCCAAGGGTTTGACGGAACGGGTTGTGATGAACCGGCATGTGCGCCGCAATGCCATGATCCCGGTCACAACTGTTTCCGGCTCCATGGTTTTAGGCCTGCTGGGCGGGGTTGTAATCGTAGAGACCGTTTTCAACTATAAGGGAATTGGCCTGTTGACTGCCACAGGGGCGCAGCAGCTGGATTACACCTTGATTTTAGGCACGACACTGTTCTACGGCCTGCTTTTAGTCCTTACCAACTTAGTGGTGGACGTCCTTTATGCTGTGATTGATCCCAGGGTGAGATTGGAGTGATAGTGCTATGATAATGAAAAAACTACTGCGTAACCCCCTATCCGTAGTCGGGCTGCTTCTGCTTTTGGGATTTGTGATCATTGCCATCTTTGCCCCCTGGATTGCACCCACGCCCGAAAATTACAAAAGAGAGCCCTACCGAGTGCCCCGTTATGGCTGGGGTTCAGAACCCGCCCCGCCCACCAAGGAGCATCCCATGGGCCTTACCCAGGGCAAATATGATGTTTTCTACGGCATTATTTGGGGAACAAGAACAGCATTTCAGGTGGGTTTGATCGTCATTGGAGCATCATGCACCATCGGAATCTTCATCGGTTCGGTAAGCGCCTATGTGGGCGGCAAGTTTGACGAGATCGTGATGCGCTTTGCGGACATTTTCATGAGTTTCCCGTTTTTGATCGCGGCCATTGTGATCACGGCCGTTTTAGGCCGGGGTTTAGACAAGGTGATCATCGCCCTGATTTTGTTTCGCTGGACAGGGTACGCCCGCCTGATCAGAGGCAATGTACTACAGGTCAAGCAGGATGAGTACATTATGGCGGCCAAGGCCGGAGGTGTTTCTCACCCCGCGATTTTAGTCAAACACATCCTACCCAACACCATATTTCCCGTTCTGATCCAGGCTTCCATGAACATGGGCTCCATCGTTGTAACCGCCTCTACGCTGAGCTTTTTGGGTTTAGGCGCCCCCGAGGGGTATGCCGATTGGGGCCAGATGATCAGCTTTGCCCGCAACTGGGTGCTCGGCTCGCCCGGTGAGCCCCTCAAGTACTGGTACACGGTGGTCTGGCCCGGTCTCGCCATTATCCTGTTTGTACTCTCCTGGAATCTAATCGGTGATGCCTTTAGAGATATTATGGACCCAAGAATCCAGGCTTAAATTTTAAAATCCACCGTCACTGCCCCGCCGGCTAGGCGTACTTCCCGCCTGGTCGGTGTACTGCAGGCGATGATCTTGCCTCTGCGAATTACGTATAGACATTCACTTGTTAAGCGCAGGGCCTCATATTCATCTGCCGCATCGAGAATCACACAGTCCGCCGAATTTCCCTCCTCAATGCCGTAATCGTTGAGATGCAGAGTGCGCGCCCCATTAGTAGTGATCATATCAAAAACTTGATCCATCTGCGGCCGTCCGCTGAGATGGGCGGTGTGAATCAGTAGATGGGCCGATTGGAGCATGCTGCCTTTGCCGAACGGGCCGAAAGGATCCATAATATTGTCATTGCCAACGCTCACATTTACCCCCGCGGCCAGCAGCTGATCAACCCTGGTGTGGCCCCGGCCCTTGGGATAATCGTCCAATCTGTTTTGCAGAAGTAGATTGGATCCGGGATTGGTCACTATGTTCACATCAGCCCGCCGCAAAAGCCCAATCAGCTTAGCCGCATAATCGTTATGATAATTATGCATCGCGGTTGTGTGGCTTGCCGTCACCAGCCCCTCCATGCCGTTGACGATCGTTTCTTTCGCTATCACTTCAGCGAAGCGGGATTGATCATCCCCCGTCTCATCTGTGTGAATATCCACCAATTTGCCGTGTTTTTGGGCAAGCTCGAAAACATATTCCACAGAACGAATGCCGTCTTCCCTTGTCAACTCCTGCTGCGGTATGCCACCAATCACATCTACACCCGCCTCAACCGCCCGCACCAAAGACCGCGCTCCACCCGATGTGGAAAAGATGCCATCTTGGGGAAAAGCGACCACCTGTAAATCAACATACTCGGCCAATTCTTTTTTCAGCTCCAAAAGCGCCTCGATTGTTATTAAATCGGGATCGGTCGAATCGGCGTGGGTGCGAATGCGCAAAACACCGTTGGCAATCTCCCATAGAATAGTTTTACGAGCCGCCTGTTTAACTTGCTGCTTACTCAATCCCGCACGCCGTTCCCCCCAAATTTCGATTGCCTCAAGCAGGGTCCCGCTGTCATTAAAGCGAGGTTTACCCGCCTGTAAGGCGCTGTCGAGATGGACATGGGATTCCACAAAGGGGGGGATGACAAGATTTCCCCCCGCGTCCAGTTCATCGCGGCCGTTTCTCGGCATATGGGCTTTAATCTGCGCGAAACACCCATTTTTGATAGCTAGATCCCACAGCCCAACCCTGCCCCTTAATTTAGCCCTGCGAATAATTAAATCCACACCGTTCCCCTCTCTTTATTCCATTTCTATCTCAGTTGCGTATTCCAAAAGCTCATCCGGTATTAGGATGCCTAATTCCGCGGCAACTGTCCCATTAATGAGATACTCGAAATCCCCGGCCGTTTCGATGGGCATTGCAGCCACATCTTCCCCCCGCAAAACCCTAACCGCCATCAAACCCGTTTGGTACCCCAGTTTTTCGTAGTTGATGCCCAAGGTGGCCAAGCCGCCGTTGAGAACCTGATTGCCCTCGCCGCAAATCACCGGGACTTGCGCTTGCACCGCCGCCCCGTAAACGATGGGCATGGAAGCGGAAACCACGTTGTCCGTAGGCACGTAGATTGCATCCACCTTCTGGACTAATGACTGCACTGCCTGCTGCACCTCGTTAGAATTGGTAATTGTTATTTCGTAATATTTCAGCCCCCGCTCTGCAATGGCCCGTTTGGCTATACCTGCCTGCAGCACCGAATTATCTTCGCTGGAAGTGTACAACAGCCCCACCGTTTGGGCGTGGGGAACCAACTGCTTCAATAGGGAGATCTGCTCCTCGATGGGGTTTAGATCAGATGTCCCGCTCACATTAGTACCGGGATTTTCGTTACTAAAGACAAGCCGAGCCGAAACATAATCGGTAACAGCGGTGCCCAGAATGGGAATCGTTCCCGTCTTGGCCGCCACTGACTGTGCCGCGGGTGTAGCAATGGCCAAAATGAGATCCACCTGTTTGGCAAGGAAACGATCGCCTATAGTGGAAAGATTGGCCGCATCGCCCTGTGCGTTTTGGTAATCCACAATAATATTTTTCCCCGGTTCTAATCCACTATCAGCCAGAGCGGCCAAAAAACCTTGCCTGGCCGAATCGAGCGCCAAATGCTCCACATATTGAATGATGCCTACTTTCATTTCCGCGGCCGATGCCCCCTGCAGGCCAATTAATAGCGCTGCTGCAACAAATAATACGATAAACCTTTTCATCTTTCCTGCCCCCTCGTTTGTTAGCTTGGCTGCCGGGTTGAAAACAA
>CAZVDE010000045.1:0-13772 GCA_964626065.1 uncultured Clostridiaceae bacterium
TGGTTGCGGCCGCGAAACTCCACGGACGCCTGCCCCAGAGGCCCTTCCATTTGCGCTTGCATAATCTTTACCTGTGGGGGACAGGCGCAGCCGTGCTAGCGGCTTGGGCCGCTTCGAGCCTGGCCTTTGGGCCCCCCCTGCTTGCGGGCTTGGCTTTGGCCGCGGCATCTTTGGCCTTCGGGGCCCTGTTTACAATCAGGGTTGGGGGCGCGGATATGCCCATTACCATTTCCCTTTTAAATTCTTTGTCTGGGGTAGCGGGGGCAGTTGCCGGTTTCCCCCTGGCTAATCTGCTTTTGGTGGCGGTAGGTGCTGTAGTGGGCGCCTCGGGCTTGATTTTGACTCAAATTATGTGCCGGGCCATGAATCGGAGCCTGTGGCAGATTCTGCTGGGCAGGACAACGGTCGCGGTCAAGACCACCCCTTCCATGGCAGTTTTAAGCGAGCCCAAGAGCCAAGAATGGCAGGAAAGCCTGGGCACCGCGCAGAGGATAGCGATTATCCCCGGTTACGGCCTGGCGCTGGCACAAGCGCAGCTTTCGGTCAAGCAGCTTGCAGATGAACTGCAGGCGCTGGGCCGCGAAGTCAGATTCGGCATCCATCCGGTCGCGGGCCGCATGCCGGGGCATATGAATGTCCTATTGGCGGAGGCGGATGTTGATTACGGGCAGCTTTACGATTTGGAGGAGATTAATGACTATTTGCAGACGGCCGATTTGGCCATTGTGATCGGGGCCAATGACGTGGTCAATCCGGCCGCGATCGAATTGGCGGGCACGCCCATTTACGGTATGCCCATCATCAGGGCCGATTTGGCCCAACGCGTTTTAATCTGCAATTATGACACTAAAGCGGGTTATGCGGGAGTTGATAACAGCCTGTACGGCATGGATCATGTCCACCTTCTTTTAGGCGACGCTAAAGAAAGCCTGGAGAAAATCCGGGCAGTGCTGGCGGAAAGACCGCCCGCCGTTACCGTAAAAGAGGAGCGGGCCTTGCAGCCGGCCGCTCTTTTGGCGCAAGCGCGGCGCGTGGTTATTGTGCCCGGTTACGGTCTGGCTTTAGCCCGAGCCCAAGGCCATGTCAAGCGTTTAGTCGAGGTTTTGCAGGCGAAGGGGATCTTGGTGCAGATCGCCATTCACCCCGTTGCGGGGCGCATGCCCGGGCATATGCACGTACTTCTGGCTGAAGCCGATCTGCCCTACGAATTGATGTACGAGATGGATTCGATTAACGACCAGTTCTCCGCAGTTGACGTGGCCCTAGTTGTGGGCGCCAACGATGTGATCAATCCTGCGGCCAATACCCATGCGGGGACGCCCATTTACGGCATGCCCATCCTGCAGGTGGAACGGGCGCGCCACGTTCTCATTTACAACTTAGACCGTTCGCCGGGCTATGCGGGTGTGCCCAATACGCTGTATGATGCACCTAACTGTATTTTTACCCCCGGTGATGCCGCGGCCACTCTTGCAGCGCTGATTCAATCACTACGCGCCGCCGCCTAATTAAAACGCCCCGTTAATTGACAAATTGCTCCAATATTGGGTAAAATAGTCACAAGGAGTGCACGGCGGGGGGTAAACGCGATGAAAGTGCTGGGTCGTACGGCGGTGCCCGGGGATAAGTCCATTTCCCACAGGGCCCTGGTTATCAGCGGTATCAGCAGAGGGCCGTCCGTTATTTACGGTTTAAACGAGGGTTCGGACTGCTGCTGCACCGGGCGCTGCCTGGCGGAGTTAGGTGTTTCGATCCGCAAAAAAGGCAGCGGCTGGTATGTGGGGGGCCGCGGTTTTGATTTGGAAAAGACAGAAGATGTACTTTTTTGCAATGACTCCGGTGCTACTTTGCGCATGCTGGCGGGGGTTTTGGCCGGCCAAGATTTCCTGAGTTTCCTGGACGGCGGCCCATCTGTGCGCAGCAGGCCCATGGGGGCGATCATTGAACCTCTGCGGCTGATGGGGGCCGATCTGTTCGGGGCGGCGGGCAGCAATTTAGCGCCGCTCAGTATCCGTGGCGGCAAACTAACGGGTATTAGGTATGAACTGCCCGTGCCCAATGCCCAGATTAAATCGGCTGTCCTTTTAGCCGGCCTGCAGGCAGAAGGGACGACCACAATTATTGAGCCTATCCCCTGCAGAGATCATACTGAACGCCTGCTGGCCCAATACGGGGCCCAATTGACTCTCCATCCGGGGGCGATTCACCTAACCGGCGGCAGCGAACTTGCGGGGCGCTCTGTGCGTATTCCCGGTGACATTTCGGCGGCCGCCTTTTTAATTGGCGCCGCGGTCGTTTTGCCCGGTTCGGAGCTGGTTGTAGAAAATGTGGGGCTCAACCCTTCCCGCTTAGGCTTTCTTGATGTGTTGGGGCAAATGGGCGCCCTAGTTGAAATTGTTAATGTGGAGGATCTGGACGGCGAACCCTACGGGACAATCGTGGCACGCAGCGCGCAATTGGGCGCGGCCACAGTTGAGGGGGCCGTTATTCCCCGCCTTTTTGACGAGATTCCCGTTTTAGCGGTGGTGGCAACCCAGGCGGAAGGCACCACTATTATTCGGGACGCGGGGGAATTGAGGCATACAAAATCGGACCGCCTGGCGAACGTGGCCCGGGAGCTAAATAAAATTGGCGCCCGGATCACCGAACTGCCCAACGGCTTAGAAATCAGCGGCCCCACAAAGTTGGGCGCGGGCCGCTTGGAAAATTACGGTGACCACCGCCTGGCCCTGGCCTGGGAAGTGGCCTCAGTGCTCAGCGGCGGCCTGGCCAAGACCGAGGCGGGGGGCCTGCACGATCGTTCCTTCCCCGGTTTTGAACGTACCTGGCGCGGGCTATTAGTGGGGTGAAGCAATGCAATTTTTTGCGGTTGTGGGCCATCCTTTACAACACACACTTTCACCGGCCCTGCATAGGCTGGTTTTTCAGGCTTGGGGGCTGGAAGGGGCCTATCTGCCCTGGGAGATCCTTCGCCCGGAACTGCCCGCGGCTGTGCAGATGTTCCGGCGCAACCTGGCCGGTTTTAACGTGACCGCCCCCTACAAAAAAGAGATTGTCCCCTATTTGGACCGCCTTGATTTGAGTGCCGAAATTTTTGGCGCAGTAAACACGGTTAAAAACGAAGCGGGCCGTTTAATCGGGTATAATACGGATGGGGAAGGGTTTATGCGCGGTTTGCACCACGCCGCTTATAATGCCGCAAAAAAACATGTGCTCTTAATCGGCGCGGGGGGCGCGGCCCAGACCGTTGCTTTAGAATTGGCCCGCTTAGGCTGTGTTCTCACCCTGGCTAACCGGGAAGTGGAAAACGCCTACCGGCTCAAGCTGCTTGTGGAAAGTCGGTTTCCCACCGCTGATGCGGAGGTATGCAGCTTGGAGCGCATCCCCAAGCAGGACTATAAGGTGATCATTAATGCTACACCGGTGGGAATGGGTGCTTTAGAGGGCCGTTCACCTCTGGCTCGGGAATTTCTGGCCGGCGCGGAACTTGTCTACGATTTAATTTATAACCCACCCCAAAGCAAACTGCTGCAGCAGGCGGCACAGGCGGGATGCTTGACAATTAACGGCCTGGCCATGCTGGCCTACCAGGGGCTGCGTGCCCAGGAGATCTGGCAGGGGCGCCGGGCGGCGCCCGAATTGGAAGCAAACATTATGGCCGCGATGGCCAAGGAGGTTGTGCGGTGAACAGCGCAGCAAATAAAGTGTTGGTGCTTCACGGCCCCAATTTGAACCTACTGGGCCGGCGGGAGCGGGAGATTTACGGGGACGTGACGCTTGATCAGATCAACGAAGAGATTGCGGCCTTAGGTGCCCAGTTGGGTATTGAGGTCGGTTTTGCCCAATCGAACAGAGAAGGGGTGCTCATCGAACAGATCCACCAAGCGGCGGGTGTTTATGAGTGGCTGATCTTCAACCCGGGGGCATTCGGCCATTACAGCTATGCTCTGCGGGATGCTTTAGCGGCGGTGCAGATTCCCACCATTGAGGTCCATTTAAGCAATATTCACGCCAGGGAAGAGTTCCGCCGCCAATCGGTGCTGGCCCCTGTCTGCCGCGGGCAGATCAGCGGTTTCGGCATCCGCTCCTACCTTCTGGCGCTTTACGCCATCTTTGAGCTGCGGGGCATGGAATAGTGCCGCGCAGCATCGTCTTGGTGGGTTTTATGGGCACGGGCAAGACAGTTGTAGGCCGCGAGCTGGCGCGACTTTTAAACAGGCCCTTCGTCGATGTGGACGAGCTTTTACAGCAGCAAGTGGGGATGCCCATCGGGGAGTTTTTTGCCGCCGAGGGCGAAAGTGCCTTTCGCAAGTTGGAAAAACAGGCGATCGGCGCCCTGGCCCGGCAAGGCAATCTGGTTGTGGCCACGGGCGGGGGTGCGGTTTTGGACCGGGACAATGTGGCTGCCCTGCAAAAAAACGGGATCTTGATTCTTTTGACGGCTGAGCCCGAAACGATCGCCCGGCGTTTGGCGGGCGATACAAACAGGCCCCTCTTGGGCCCACAGCCGTGCTTGAATAGGCTTAAACAGCTTTTACGGGCCAGGGCAGGCGCTTACCGTGCCGCCGCGCAGTACACCGTGGCCACGGACGATCTAGACCCTGGAGAAGCAGCGAAAAAAATTATGAGCCTTCTATCGCCGAATTAAATAGCGCCCAATCGAACGGGGGCTTTTTTCTTTTGCCATGATTTCAGTTCTTTAGGCAGGATTTCGTTTGCAGTGCTGCGAAGTTTAGCAGCAAGAACCGCTTCAGCGGAGAAAGGGGCGACTCAATGCAGCTGCAATTTTTGGGGGCGGCGGAAACAACGAGCGGCTCCTCTTATTTGCTTTCATTTGCTCAATACCAGATTCTAATCGATTGCGGCCTGTTTCAAGGGCCGGAAGAATTAAAACAGCGCAATTACGGTGATTTTCCCTATGCACCGGCGGAGATCGATGCGGTGATCTTGACCCATGCCCACATTGACCACAGCGGGCTTTTGCCCAAATTGGTTAAGGAAGGGTTTCAAGGGCCCATCTATGCCACTGCGGTCACAGCCGACCTGTGCCGGATCATGCTGGCCGATTCGGGCCATATCCAGGAGAGCGAGGTGGAGCGAAAAAACCGCAAGCTGCGCCGGCAGGGCAAACCGCTTTTAACACCCATTTATACCGTTGCCAATGCGCAAGCTGCGCTGGGGCAGTTCAAACGGATGGTTTATGACGAAGAGGTTACTGTGCTGCCCGGCTTAAGGTTGAGGCTGCGTGATGCGGGCCATATTCTGGGGGCCGCCATTGTGGAATTGTGGGTTACGGAAGGGGAAGAAACGAGCAAGTTTGTCTTCTCAGGCGATCTGGGCGGCCTCGGGCAGCCCATTATCCGGGATCCCACCTTTGTTTCGGCGGCCGATTACCTGATCATCGAATCAACCTACGGTACTAGGCTGCACGAACACCGAGAGGGGCGCCTTGAGCACTTGGCGCAAGTAGTAAACGCCACGCTGAGGCGGGGCGGCAATTTGCTCATTCCCTCCTTTGCGGTGGGGCGCACCCAGGATGTTTTATACGGCCTCAGGATTCTGCAGGATCAGGGTAAAGTGCCTCCCCTTACCGTTTACATTGACAGCCCGCTGGCCACCGCGGCCACCGAGGTGTACCAAAAACATGCTCAGGTCTTTGATTATGAAACCCGCTCCATGCTGCGGGAAGGCCGTTCGCCTTTTGAATTTCCCGGCCTGCATTATACTGAGAACGTGGGCGAATCGATCGCTTTAAACTCCATACCGGGGGGAATAATCATCATCGCCGGCAGCGGCATGGCCGATGCGGGCCGCATCAAGCACCATTTAAAGCACAATTTGTGGCGCCCGGAGGCAAGTGTGCTCCTCGTCGGTTACCAGGCTGTGGGCACCTTAGGACGGCGCCTGCAGGATCGGGCGGAGGAAGTGCGCATCCACGGCGAACAAATCAAAGTGAAAGCGGAAATTGATACGATCAGCGGGTTTTCGGCCCATGCGGACCAGGAGGCGCTCTTGGGCTGGCTGAGGCGCTTTCGGCATTTGGGCCGAGTGTTTGTTACCCATGGCGAAGCGGAGAGCGCCCATGGTTTTGCCGAAATCATTCGCCGCGAATTGGAGGTGCCCGTTGTTGTGCCCAAACTGGATGAAACCTTCACCCTGCGGGGGAAAGAGGTGCGCAGCGCCTGGGAAGAGGATTTCCAAGCACTGCATGTGGAGGAGAATTTCGCCGGCGTGCTGCAGGCGGCCGTAGGGGCCGATGTGCGGCTGCGGGCCAGTTACGGTTATGCCCAGCGGCGCTACAAGATCAAAAACACATTTTTCACTGCCTTCAACTTAGGCTCCGGGCGGGACTTCTTTGCCGAGGCCGCACTGCGGCGCCTGGCCGAGCGGGGTGCAATCGATGGATCCCAAATTAACCCCGAGGCCGATGCCTCCGAAGTTTTGGAAGAATTGACGGGCAAGCGCACCTGGCGGGTTGTGAGCGAAGAAGTCTTGGTTCCGGCCGAATTGAGCCAAACGGCCTATTACTACCTTGATCAGCTGCCCGCCCGTGCCGCCAGCGGCTATACCTTTACGAACGCGGGGGCGGCGGTGGAAAATGTCTATGCCATCTTAAAAGCGGGCCTGGAGCCCCAACTTTTCTCCACCGTGCACGATCTGCACCGTTTTTGGCTCACCCTGCAGGACGGGAAATTTCTCAGCGCAGACGGTACGGCCGCACTTTTGGCCCGCTATGCCGCACAAGAGGGCTGGTATGAGATTTGCGGCACCGCCCCGGGGGCCCGCTTTATGTTAGCGGCACATCCGGGCAGCCGGGCCCTGCTGGTTCTGCTCAGCAACGGGGAAGAAGGGGTAGAAAGCGTCTACCGGCAGCTGCTGCAGGCACAGGGGGGAGTGTGATGGGTATTGTCCGCCTCGGCAATGATTGGGATCAAATTATTGGAGGCGAATTCAGGCGGGATTATTACCGGCAATTGCGCCGCTTTCTGCTGGAAGAATACAGCACAAAGACAATTTATCCGGATCAATGGGATATTTTCGCCGCACTGCGCGGTACATCCTACCGCGATTGTAAGGTCGTCATTTTAGGCCAGGACCCCTACCACGGCCCGCGGCAAGCGCACGGCTTGGCTTTTTCGGTGCAGCCCGGGGTGCCCAGCCCTCCATCATTGAGGAACATCTTTAAAGAACTGGCCCATGATTTAGGGCTTTCCATCCCCGATCACGGCTGCCTCGGGTATTGGGCCAAACAGGGTGTGCTGCTTTTAAATACGGTACTCACGGTGCGGGCGGGGCAGGCCGCTTCACATCGCGGCCGGGGCTGGGAAGAGTTTACGAACGCGGTGATCACAAGGCTTAACGCTAAAGAGCGGCCCATCGTGTTTTTACTCTGGGGCAGGCAGGCTCAGAGCAAACAGGCTCTGCTGTCTAACGGCCGCCATTTGGTGCTGCAGGCGGCGCATCCCAGCCCGCTTTCTGCAAGCAGGGGTTTTTTCGGTTGCGGTCATTTTTCCAAAGCGAATTCATTTTTAGAAGGGGCCGGGTATGAGCCCATAGACTGGCAGCTCCCCCCGATTAACGCAGGGCGGGCCGGGCAGGGGGGCACGGCTTAAAGGAGTGAAAGGTGTGCAGAAACGCGTCTTAGGAAAGACAGGGGAGGAAGTTTCACTTTTAGGTTTTGGCTGCATGCGCCTGCCCACTTTGCCCGGGGGCGAAGTGGATGAGTCGGAAGCGGTGAGGATTATCCGCCACGGCATTGAGCGCGGAATTAATTATGTCGATACTGCCTACAACTATCATGGGGGCCGCAGCGAGGTGGTTTTAGGCCGGGCGCTGCGCGATGGCTACCGTGATCGGGTCTTTATCGCTGATAAACTTCCCGTGTGGGCCTTGAAATCGGCCGAGGACTGCCGGCGCATCTTTCAGGAGCAGCTGGAGCGCTTAGGGGTGGAACAAATTGACTTTTACCTACTGCATACGCTGAATAGGGAGTTTTGGCATCAGGCGAAAAAATTTAAAGCGCTGGAATTCTTGGCGGAAGCCCGTGAACAAGGGCTGATTAAGCATGTGGGATTTTCTTTCCACGATGATTTGGATGCTTTCCGGGAGATTGTGCGCGGTTATGATTGGGAATTCTGCCAGATCCAGTACAATTACATGGACGAAGAATATCAGGCGGGCCGGGCGGGGCTTGAATTTGCCGCGGCCCGGGGCTTGGGTGTAATTATCATGGAGCCGCTGCGGGGCGGCCGGCTGGTGAAAAACATTCCGGGCGAAGTGGAGCAGATCTTCGCAGCAGCGCCGCAAAAAAGGACGCCCGCGGCTTGGGCCCTGCGCTGGGTGGCGGATCACCCGCACGTAAACCTAATCTTAAGCGGTATGGGGGCACTGCACGAAGTTGAGGAGAATTTAGCCACACTCAGCACTGCCCGGCCCAATTCGCTCAGCGCTGGAGAGCGAGAAGTAATTGCTCAAGCTAGGGATGCCTTCCGAGAGCGCATAGAAATTATGTGCACGGACTGCCGCTACTGCCTACCCTGCCCGGAAGGGGTGGCCATACCTGAGGTGTTTACTATCTTTAATGATGCCAGTATTTATAACAGCCATGCTTCCGTACGCTGGCAGTACGAGAATTTGATCAAAAAGGGCCAAGACGGGGGGCGCTGCGCCGCCTGCGGCCAATGTGAAGAGGTCTGCCCACAGCAGCTGGATATTATCGCGACTTTAGAGCGGGCTCATAAAGCCTTTGTCTGAGGCGCGGTGTTTTTAAGCGGCACGCCCGCCTTGATCAGGCTGCGGTATAAGGCCAGGGTCAGGGCGCTGTCCATCAGGTGGTGGAATACCGTGCCCAGGCCGATTACTACCACAGATTGGTGAAAATCAAAGCCAAAAGGCATCGTAATCAAAGCCTCGCCCAAAGCGTGGATCGGTAGGACAAGCAAGAGCACCTGCCATAGTTTAAGGCCTTTGCGGTAGCCCAAGGCACCGGCTACGCCAAAGAAAACGTGAATAAAGGCGCGGGCTGCAATGATGGGCCCTAAGGTGAGCAGAAAGCCCAGGCTGGAGCCTAACCCCACCAAGGCGGCTACCCAGGGGCTGATGGCCATGGCGAGCATGGAAGGGATGTGGCTGCCCAGTGTGGCCGAAAAGGGCGGCAGGGATATCTGCAGCCAGCCTTGGAAGGCCAAGGGAATGGCTAAGGCCACGGCGGTGAGCACCGCTCCGTACACTAATTCTTTCATGGTGAGGCGCATACGATCACTCCTAGTCTTACATGTGTATATACACCTGTATAATACACTACCGTGAAGTTTTTCGCAAGCATGGGGGAGGTGGTTTGAGCATGGCTCAAAAAAAACGGCGGTCCCGCCTTGTGCAGCTGTTAAAGGAGGCGGACGGGCCCCTAACCGGTTCGGATTTAAGCGGGCTTTTGGGTGTAACCAGGCAGATCATCGTGGGCGATGTGGCGGTGCTGCGCGCCCGGGGTGAACAGATTGTGGCCACTCCCAGGGGTTATCTGCTCTACCCGGCCTATGCCGCGGCTGTCAACCGCAGCACCTTGGCCGTGTGCCACGGCGGCGATCAGGCGTCGATTGCGGGCGAACTGAATTTAATTGTAGATTTGGGCGGCACTGTTGTGGATGTTACGGTCGAACACCCCCTGTACGGTGAACTTACGGGCAATCTGCAGATCAAAACACGGGCGGATGCGGCCCAATTTTTGAGTAAATTGGCCCAATTAGAAGCGGAACCCCTTTTAGTGCTGACAGGCGGTTACCATCTGCATACGGTAGAAGCACCTGACGGGGAGACGATCGACAAGATCCGGGCGGGGCTGCGCAGCGCGGGGTTCTTGGCAGAATAAGCGGGAAGGCTGGTGGCTGAAATGCTGATTATGGGTATTGCGGGGGGCACAGGTTCGGGTAAAACAACATTTGCCCGGGCTTTAAGGCAGTTTTTTCCGGAGCAGGCGGTGATCATCACCCAGGACTCATATTATGTTTCTTATGCTGAATTAAGTTTCTCGGAACGGATAAAAATCAATTACGACCATCCGGATGCGTTTGAAGACGCGCTTTTAATCGAACATTTAAAACAGCTGCGCCGGGGAGAGGGCATCGCAGTGCCCTTATATGATTTTTCCGCATATACTCGCGGCGCGGAGGTGATTCGGGTTGAACCGGTGCCGATTGTGATTGTGGAGGGGATCCTGGTTTTGGCAAATTCGGAGCTGCGGGAACAGTTCGATCTTAAGATTTACGTTGACAACGATCCCGACGTGCGCGTCCTGCGCCGCTTAGTCCGAGATGTGCAGGAGCGGGGCAGGAGCCTCGATTCTGTCCACAGCCAGTATTTGGAAACGGTCAAACCCATGCACGAAGCTTATGTGGAACCGTCCAAGAAGTATGCCGATTTGATCGTCCCGGAAGGGGGCTTTAACACTGTTGCGTTAGAAACGGTTGCCGCCATGTTAAAGGAGTACCTGCGGGGAAGGGGGTAGGGCAGTGGCCAATCTACCGATTGCGCTCTTTAATGGGATGGTTTGTACCAGCAACGGCTTATACCGCATTTCGGACTTAACGGGTGCCGAGGCGCGAGAATTAGTCGGGCGCTACGGTTATGTCTCTGCAGTGGGCCATGAGGCCAGTGCACAAGTGCTCTCGGATATTTTAGGGGCCTCGGTGGAGATGAATCGCATTCAGTATGTGCAGGCAGTTGGCCAAAAGGCGATTGCTTTGGTCTTGGAGATTCGCCCGGCGGAAGGGGAAGTATTAAGCGCAGCCGAAATGCGGGCGATTGGGTTTTGCTTGAAATTGATGGAACGACTTTATTAGGCAGGGGTGGCGGATTGAAGCGCAGCTTGATCAACTTGATATTAGTGGGCGGTGTGGCGGCTATTTCCACCTCCGCGGTTTTAATTCGCTTAGCTCAAGCGCAGCCCGCGGTGATTGCTTTTTACCGCCTGTTGTTCGCCACTCTGCTGCTGGCGCCGTGGGCGGTGAAGCAGAGCAGGCAGGTGAAATTGGCGAACCGCGATTTTTTTGCCGCTTTGGCGGGGGGCACCTTTTTGGCCTTTCATTTTTTGTTTTGGATGACGTCTTTAGAGCAGACTTCGGTTGCTTCTTCCGTTGTTTTAGTCACTACTCAGCCTTTATGGGTATTCTTGCTGTCCGTGCTGTTTCTCAAGGAAAAGCCCACGAGAGCCATGTGGGTGGGTTTGGCCCTGGCTCTCGCAGGCTCTATGGTGGTGGTTTTCACTCAGGCGGACGGAGGGCAATCGCGCCTGGCGGGAAATCTTCTGGCGGTGGCGGGGGCGATCATGATGGCCTGTTATTTCCTCGTCGGCCGCCGCCTCAGGCGCCGGCTGCCCCTGGCGCTTTATTCCGCCTTGGTTTACGGCAGCAGCAGTATCGTTCTGGCCCTGTTTATTTTGGCCCGGGGAATTAGGCCCTGGGGCTATGAGCCCACAACCTGGCTGATTTTCGCCTCTTTAGCTTTTATTCCCACCATCTTGGGCCATAACAGTTTGAATTGGGCTTTAAAGTACCTGCCGGCCACGATGGTCAGCGTGGTCATTTTAGGCGAGCCTTTAGGGGCCGGTCTGCTGGCGGCTTTGATTTTGCATGAAATCCCCGCCGGCTTGGAAATATTGGGCAGCCTGCTGACACTGGGCGGCATCTTTTTGGTCTGGTGGGGTGATCCGACCAGGAAAGGGCCTGAGTTAAATCAGGAAATCCAGCAGTGCTAAAGTTGTGGCAAAGGCCAATCCACTGATGGCGCTTTTTTTACGGGAGTGCTGACGGAAAAAATTAAGCAGCAGCGTAAAAACGGTGAAATTATGCAGCCAGCGGCTGCCTACGGCCCACAGGCCAAGGGGGGCGGCAGTTGGGGGCGAGGCCTTCAGCAACAGAACTAAAAGAGCCGAACCAAGCGCCGCGACCGCAACGTTTTGCATTTTTAATTTTTTGCCGCTGATGACGGCAAAGAGGATGAAGACCGCAGTTATAATCAGCCAGCTGAGAATCGGTTTTAGGGCGGGCATCTCTACCTCCTTTCTAAGGGGGAAGTGCCCGGATCCTGACCGGGCACTTTGGCGGGGGTACGCTTAGAAGAAACTTCCGGCCCAGGCGCCTAAAGCGCCCGAGACCATGTGCTTCAATCCGTCTGCCACATTCCATTCTTTGTAGTTTGTGGTAATCAGATACTGGATGCCGCCCACAGCGCCGCCAACCAGTATTTCCAAAAGGGCGCCGCCTTCAATTTCTTCCATTTCCGCTTCCGTCAGGGGGATGAGTTCGCGGCCAAAGGGGGAGTGTTCGGCCGCCAAACCCAGGGCGGAAAAGGCAAACAAGAGGGTCACAATGAGCAACAGACTGCAGGCTTTCGTTTTCATCGCTATTCTCCTTTTGTGCGGGCCCTGTTTTGCTAGCAATTGTAGTATACAATATTCTGATAATTCTGTCAATAACTTTCATGCTCTTTTTTCCTAGGAGTTATAAATCCGGTGCAGAATAAGTAATTATGATCATAATGAGAGGTGGCTAGGCTGATGATTAAAGGTATGTTAAATAAGCGGGTGCAAGCGATCAAGCCTTCCGGGATCCGCAAGTTTTTTGATATTGCCGCGACAATGGAAGGAGTCGTCTCGCTGGGGATTGGAGAACCCGATTTTCCCACGCCGGCCAACATTTTGCAGGCGGGCATGCGCTCCATGGAGGAAAAGGGCACAGCTTATACTGCTAATGTGGGCTTGATTGAACTGCGGCGGGCAATCAGTAACTATTTCAGCTCCGCTTTTAAACTGGAGTACGACCCGGCAGATCAGATTCTGGTAACGGTGGGTGCCAGCGAAGCGGTGGACATCGCGCTCAGGGCAGTAGTTTCCCCGGGCGATGAGGTGCTTGTGCCCGAGCCCACGTATGTTTCGTATGCTCCGGCAGCTGTTTTGGCAGGCGGCATTCCGGTGGCGGTGCCAACCTATGAGCGGGATAATTTTAGGTTGACTGCCGCTGTGATCAGGGAGAAAATTACGCCGCGCACAAAAGCGGTTGTGTTCTGCTATCCCAACAATCCCACCGGGGCTGTTATGGAAGAACAGGATTTAAAGGAAATTGCGGAAGTTCTGCGGCAGCACGAAATTTTAGTGATCTCGGACGAGGTGTATGCGGAATTAGTCTACGGCATTAAACATACTTCCATTGCCTCTTTACCGGGCATGGCCGAGCGCACTTTAGTAATCAGCGGGTTTTCCAAGGCCTTTTCCATGACGGGCTGGCGCTTGGGCTATGCTTGCGGTCCCGAGGAATTAATTGAGGCCATGAAAAAGATTCACCAATACGTAATTATGTGTGCTCCCACCATGGCCCAATGGGCGGCCATTGAGGGTTTGGAAAACGGCTGGCCCGCGGTGCGAGCCATGGTGCAAGAATACGACAAACGAAGGAAAGTAATTGTGGAGGGTTTCCGCAATATGGGCCTATCCTGCTTTGAGCCGCAGGGAGCTTTTTACTGTTTCCCCCGCATTTCCGATTTGGGTTTAAGTTCAGATGATTTCGCCACCCAACTTTTAGAGGCGGAAAAGGTGGCAGTGGTGCCCGGCTCTGCCTTCGGGGCGAGCGGAGAAGGGTTTGTTCGCTGTTCCTATGCCTACTCCATTGCGGACATTGAGGAGGCCTTAAGGCGCATTGAGCGCTTTGTGGAAAAACTCAGGAAAGAGGCAGTTTAAGCAATAAGGCCAAAAACAAGCAAGCCGCCCAAACGGGCGGCTTTTC
>CAZVDE010000046.1:0-13221 GCA_964626065.1 uncultured Clostridiaceae bacterium
TGCTGTGGTGTTCCCTGTGCAGCGTATAGCCAAGCTGCAGCACAAATTGTTCCTGCTTATACCAGAGCCTGATTGCCGCTTGGCGCCAGCTTGCCCCGGAAAAACCAACTCCTAAGTGCGCCTTTACTTTGGGCAGGGGGGTAAAGGTAGTATAAACCTCGCTCTGCCATGCTTCGCCCGGGCTTGTTTCCGCACCCACCATGAGCGAGTCGCTGATTGTGAGTGTGGCACCGAGAGAAACGGACGCCTGCTGCCCGCTCCCTTCCGGCCGGGGGACGATGGGCACTTCGTGCACCGCAAGCGTGACGGCCACCGGCCCCGCGCTATAGCCCGCACCCAGATCGATTGTTACTTCTCCGTCCGCACGATGAACGCCCGCACCGACAGTAAAGTTTTCATATTCTTTAACGGCAATAAACGCAATTCTGCTCGGGGTGTCCTCGCCTCCGGCCTGCAGGGCGAGGGCGCCGTAGCCTTGCGCGAACCGATCGTGTTCCGCATAGATGAGGTGAAACTGCCCGGAGTCGGAGGCATAACCGCCGTATACGATCTGGCAGTCTCCTATTTCAGATAGGAACAAGGGATTCTGCAGTGCCCGATCGGGAGTGAATGCGGCTGCGGGGCAGGCAGCGGCAATTAGAGTAATAACCGAGATCGCTATCAGCCGTTGCGTGAATTTCACTGTTTAGTCAACCCCCTCGATGATATGTGGTGTGACCATGATTATGACTTCCGTTTCGTTCCTTTCATGCTTTTCTGAGCGAAACAGCCTGCCCAATAGGGGAATATCGCCCAAGAGGGGAACTTTGCCCATGCTTGTACTCTCGAATTCATTGACCAGGCCGCCTAGGACAAATGTTTCCTCATTGCGGATGCGTACCGAAGTGGCGGCGCGCCGGCTGGAAACGATGGGGTAGCCGTCTTGGTTGAACCCCGTGATTTGGCTCACTTCCGGTTCCAGTTTGACTGTGATTTCGCCGCTGGGGGCAATTCGGGCCAAGAAATTCAAGGTGACACCGCTTTTAATAATCACGCGCTGCCTAGTCAGGGTCCCGGTCGTAGATTCCGTTTCCACGATAAATGACTGCTCTTGGCCTAAAAAGATGTTGGCTTCGTGGCCGTCCAGGGCCACAATCCTGGGATTGGCATGCACTTTGGCTTTACCCGCTTCGACCATGGGTTTTAAAGACATCAAAAATCCGGCAGCACCCTTGACGTAATCGTAAGTGAAGGTGGACACTGCCCGAAGGGCCGAGACAACGAGGCCCAGCTCGCCCGTTGAGGCGGCCTCCGATTTGGCGCTTTTCCACTGCCATTCCGTTCCCAGCGCTTTGCGGGCGTCATCCGTAAGTTCAATGATCAGCACTTCCAGCATGACCTGGCGTACAGGTGCATCAATGCCGGCAATGTCCAGCGAAATGCGGCGGATCATCTCCGGTGAGCCGGTAACGACCAAGGTGTTAAAGACACTATCAACCTTAACAAAGGGCCGATAGTATTCAGATAGTAAATCCGCCACCGTTTTGGCCGGAAGGTAGTTGGTTTTGAAGATCGCGGTATCACTTAACAGAGTGAAAGAAGGGTTTTTCAGATCAATGGCGCCCACTAGATAATATCCCGCTTCCATGTAGCGGAAGGTGAACCCCAGGGGGACACAGATGCGGCTCAGCGCATCTTCCAGAGGTAGGTCGGTAAACTCGGTGGTGATAAAACCCGAGACGGTGCTGTCGGCAATAATCGGTATACCGCTCTGTACCGCAATGTCGTTTAAAGCATCTAAGACGTAGCTGTCGTAAAACACGTTGGAAACCAAGACATCCGCGAACTCTTTTGCCAAGCCCGGCGCTGCCAGGGCCAGCAGTACGCATAAAATCGCTGTGCAGGCTCGCATCATTCGTTTATTGATCATCTTCCATACCCCCTATACTTATTCCCAGCCGCCCGATAGCGGGTTCTTTTCCTCCATAATCAACTCTGATTATCACTTGATATTCTCCCTGCTCCAGATCGGTTGGCAGCATGAAACTGAAAAGGCGCTCCGTTCCCGGAAGCACGGGGTTAGCGCCCAAGGGCAGATTGACCGCGGCCATCGTTTCTGTTCGGCCGGCGATAATTCGCCCTTCTTCTGCTTCCTGCTGTGGGTGGATTTGATTGAGTACCAACTCCACCCGGGGGATTATGGCCGCTGCCCCTATGTTGCTAAGCAGCGTGTCCACCGTGAGGCCGCCCGCAACCTTTTCGGCGCTGATGATCCGGACGGTACCCGCTTTACTCATGTCTGCCCCTAAAACACCTAGAAGGTTGATCCCCGCTTCAACGCTGGAGCCGTCATCTGTTACCGATTTAAACAGGATATCGCTGAAAACGCATTCTGCAAGTTCCCGTGGGGGACGCAGCGTGAGGCGAATGCGCTGCGTCCGGCCGGGCAAAACGGAAAACGAGGCGGGGCTGATCTCAATCCACGGAAGCGGTTCAGCCCTTTCCTCCACCGGTATAAGATTGCCGTAAAGATCAAACTCCAGGGGAAACACGAAACTTTCCAGGTCAATTTTTTCTTCCCCGTGATTTGTAATCTGCAGCACAGCGCTTTGAAAAGCCCCGGGCCGCAGGGTCATTTCCAGATTATCCGGTTCCACGCTGAAGTGCGAAAAGGTAGTGGGCGACTGGCTCATGGCGCTGCTTTTCACATCCAACTCGCCTAGGCTGAAATCGGTGGTGACAATTAAGGGCCTGCGCCCTCCGTACTCTATCACCGCTCTTGCAGTATAATCACCGGGCGCCAGTGTGCGGGGCATCACCGTTTGCAGCTGAACGGTGGCGGTGGGAAGGATCACGCCTCGGCCTCCGCCCAAGGGATGGCGGGCAACCGTTCTGCCCTCAGCGGTGGTCAGCAGCAGTGAACCCCGTGTGACAATATGTACGTTGCCCCCGTTGGTTACCGCGGCTGTAAAGACTATGGCATCGGAGCCCACGTAAGGGCGCAGCTGCGGAAATTCTTCGGAAGGTAAAACGGATAGGGATTCCACATAGGCTTCACGCCGCAAATTAGAACCTTCAACGGTGATTTCAAAGAAACTGGCAACTTGGAAGGTGAACAGCGTGGCGCCAAGCTGATCGGTTTCTGCTTCGGCCGCTTCCGGCACAATCGTAAAGGTTATGGCACCGTAACGGCCGCCCGCAATTCCCCTGGGGACGGACACGGTCACGAGTGCCTCCGCGCTGCCTCCCGGAGGTATGACCAGCCTTTGGGGCGAAACTTCGATGAATTGGGCCAGGCTGTGCGGCGTACTTCCGGGCGGCTTTAAGTGGTAGATTCCGTTTAGGTCTTCCATTACATCGGCCGCGGACACCTGCAGCACAATTTCGTTATATTTATCGGAGTTGTCCAGGTTGATCACCTGTGTTAAAGTTTGGCCCGCCCTCATAACCTTTTCAACAAGAATGGGATCAAGGGAGATGGCCGGGCCCTGCGCCCGAACAGAGGTATAAAATAAAAACAGCATGCAGATGGTTACTAGGCAAATTCGTGTCATTTTTGTTGCTGACACAGCACACACTCCCCTCATCCCGGCGGTGCCGGGGGACATAGCTTTTTCGCTCGATTTAGGTCTTAAGCAGAGGCTTGCCGGGGACTGTCTTTGCCCCGGCAAGCCTGTCTAGCTCGTCAACGTATTACCTACGCCGGCGTTTAATAATTGTACGTGGCCGAATGCAAACCGTTGACAACCCACGGCTTCTGGCTGGCCAGGGTAACGGTAACGGTGCCCGAATTGCTGTAGAAAGGAACTTTCGCCGAGTGGCAGGGAACAACTTCAATCATATTCCACAGTTTGAAGTTCTGGCCATCGTTATGCAAAAGCTCACTGTCGGGAACCTGGATGTCGGGAAGTTCGGCTGCATACCAGCCGGACCAGTCGCCTAAAGTCGACATGGGGCCTGCGCCGCTGCCCAAATCATAGCCATACCAAGTGGCGATTTCCGGATTGATGGCTACTTCAGCATCGCTCGCCTGCAGCGGGCCGAAGCCTTCGAAATGAATGAGCACATCGCCGTTGCTGCGGATTTGGCCGCCGATGCAGTCTGCAAAGTACGTGCCGGGTTTACGGACATACCAGCGCCACTGTGTGCCGTTTACGAACAGATCCAACCACTGGGCAACTTCGGCTTTTGTTTCCCACTCGATGATCTGGGTGTTGTTGCACTGTTTGTTATGGGAGCCGCCGGTATACGCCCTGGCCTGCTCGGTTTCTTCCATTGTTTCGCCCACAATCCATACGGTAACCCGGTTTGCCGCCAATACGGTTCCGCTCAGCAGCCCAACCACGAGAGCGGCTACAACTGTAAACAATACGACTTTTTTCATTCTTATTTCCCCCTTTTTGTTTTGCTTTTTATGTCTTTCCGTCTATTTGAAATCAATCGCCTGGTGAACCTGGCTGTTAACCAGAGTAAACGTAATCACCCCCTTGTTGTGATAAGTACCGGTGCTTTGTAAACCGGTAACAACCCTCTGCCACATACTGAAAGCTGTTTCGGTTCCCGCCGCTGCGGTTAATTCCAGCTCAACATTCCCATTCAGGGTGGAAGGGGTGAGCCAATCACCCGGCTGCAGTGCCGTACCAAGTGAATAGAATACCGGAATTGCCTGGTTTGCCTCCGAGATTAAATCGCCGAATTCGCTGAATGTTACCCCCACCTTGATCTCAGGCGAACCGGTGCGGATTACCCCATCAAAGGCTTTGGCGCAGAAATCCCCCGGCCGGCGAATATACCAAGCGATCCGGGCGGTGGATATTTCCAGGGAGATAGCCGCTTCGTTTTCCTCGCTGATCCTAGCCATAAACTGCCAATCGTTTTGAAAGCGGTGGTCTTTACCCGGCACGCCATCCTGCGTGAAATGCAGTTTGCCGCCGGAATTCAGTTTATACTTCCAACCCTTGTCATCTCTCTCGCCTGCGGCGTTCTGCCTGGTGGCTACCACCCAGGAGATTCGGGCCCTTTGCTCGGGTTCCAAACGTATATTCTGCCATTCAAAGCTGTTCCGCCCCGTTGTGTTTACTTGTAAGGTGCCGTTAGCGGTATTACCCGGGACCGTTTCTATCGTCCAAGACTCAATGGCCAATTCCGGACCAAAACGGTCCTCGACCCTAGCCACATTCATGCCTAAAGCGGTATTGTTCACGATTTCATAGGTGAACTGCCATTTGACCACTACCTTTTGGGCGGGGAGCAGGAAAACACGTTCTCCGGGTACCCACCGGGCACTGCCACTGCTGCCGGGAAGAGCGGCCGCCGTGATTTTGAAGATCCCGTCCTCACTCAGATACTCGGGGGAATCTTCTTCCGGCCCATTTAGGCTGAAAGCGGCCGGCTGCCCATAGGCGGACGCCCCATAAGCCTGCCTTCCGTTATCGTCAATTTGGATAATGACCGTCCCCAAAATTGAGGAAATGCTATTCGTGTTCCCCAAGGAGGAGCCGCCTTCATCCATTCGTTCGATTGAGGCTTTGTCTCCACCCCGATCTTGGATCCATTCTCCCGTTTCCTCATCAAGCCAGTAGACATCGCCGTAGCCGAATTCCCCCCGGGCTGTGCAAGAGAGGGCTAACAGGAAAGCCACTATCGTTATTATCAAGTAAAATGCCTTCTGATCTCGGGTCATGCCACTGCCTCCTTCTGCTGCCTGTAGGCGCCTTTCCGGGTGTTCGTTCAATCTGCTGCTGATCTTTGGTTTTAATTTAACATGGCGAGCTTGAAATTAACTCGAAGCGATCTCTAATTATTCTCGAAAAGCAAAGAATTTATGGGCATAAAAAAAGCCCTTTGCCGGGGTGTTTACGAGGATATGTTAATTTTTATGAACTGCAGTAAAAGGGGTCAAAAAAGGGCAAAGGCGGCTTTGTAAAGCGGTTTCGGCGAAAATCCGCTTTATTCCGTTTTTGCCGAAAAAAGGGTTTGGCCCGCGGGCGTCGAATAAACATGCACCACAATTTAGGGGCGAAAAAGATGGGTCAACGTGCTGCACATGCGTTAAGCTTAAAGCTGTTGGGGCCCTTCCGGTTAGATATTTATGGAAATGCCGTTCGTGTCAAGGATTGGAAATCCAAAAAGGCGCTGCTGCTTTTGAAGTATTTCGCGGCCAGATATGGGGAAAAGATACCCAGTGATGTTCTTGTGGACATATTTTGGCAGGATGCGGATCTCGACTCTGCGGGCCACAATCTGCACGGGACGGTACACCTGCTGCGTAAAACGCTTAAGGAACATACCGCTTGCAGCAAAGCTGAACCGGGCTGGATTCAGTACAGCAATGGCTTGTATTGGTTGGAAATGCAGGAGGACGTTTACGTTGATGCCGAGGTGTTTGCTAACTTGTGCGCTAAAAGCGAGCTGTTGGAGGCCAAAAAACCGCGGCAGGCGCTAAAGGCTTGCCTGGACGCCCTAGAATTGTATCAGGGCGAGTTCTTGGCAGAAGATCTTTACGCCGAATGGGCGCAGGAGTACAGGGAGCATTATCATAAGCTGTATGTAGAGCTGGTTTTGAGGGCGGGCAGGCTGTTGTTGGATCATAAGTCTGATCCCAAAAAGGCTTTTTTGATCTGCAAAAGCGCTTTGAGGCTGGAACCCTACTTGGAAGAATTGCATCAAATGGCAATCCGCTGCTGCATTAGCCTGGAGCGTTTTCCGGAGGCGATTCTCCATTTTGACAGTTATGCCAAGCTTTTGGCGGAAGAGTTTGACCTAGAACCGAGCGGCACAACGAAGGCGCTGCTGGAGGGCATCAGGGCCCGGCAGTTGGACGCGCCGCCGCATGGGTCTGCAGGCCTAATCTGCAGCCGGGAAGGTTTTCAAGCGGTGGTACACCGCCTGATTGAAAAGAGGCAACCGGTAACGCTCTTGGCCATCACTTTCGCACAGCCGGCCACAAGGGAGCAGTTGTATGGGCTGTTGGCGCTCTTGACAAAATCACTGCGCAAAAACGATGTTGTGACTCAATGGTCGGCGCAGGTGGTTGCGGTGTTTCTTGCCGACTCTGATGCCCAAACGGCCGGGCGGGTGCAGGAACGAATCCGGGCCAACTTAAATGCAGAACTTAAGGATGCCTGCCGCATCAGCAGCCGCGTTTTTACCACGGATGGCACTCAAAGTGCCGGGGCGCTGCTGAAAGCAATTATTGTCAAGACCGGCTGATCCAAAGATAAGAGCAACAGGGGGTTCCCGCGGCTGTGTGCGGGGGCCCCTGTTAGTTGTGGGCAGTCTTCTTTAGTCCAAAACGGTGATCCTTATTTCCTGAAAGGGCAATTCTTGCAGTTCATTGCCTTAGTTCTGAGTGCGGGGATTGTGAAGAAGCTATTGACAATTACCGCTATTATGGGATAGACTGACATTGTTTCAAGCTGCTTGTAGTGAGGACACTTTGTGAACACTTTGGCCCCTAGATCAGGCCAATCCGGTGGAGCCTTCTCCACATTATTGATGGCGTTAAAAGCGCGACTTTTATGAGTTGGCAACTTAATTGCCAGTTGGTTACTTTATAACCAAGTGTACTGGGGTACACACTTGTGAAACGGTCAATAAGAGTGGTAGAAGTAGTTCTTGCTATCATAGACTCTGAAATTCTGCAGCGAAGTACTAGGCTGTCAAGCATTGCCTTGCGGCCTGACTGCCGGGAAAACCCGACCTTTTCGAAGATGTGCCCAGTACCGGGCGCATCTTTTTTAATTGGGGGTAAGGATATGACCGAACGAATCAGGCTGTATGGTTTTAACAATCTGACCAAGTCGCTGAGCTTCAATATCTACGATATTTGCTATGCTAAAAGTGCCAGGGAGCAGAGGGATTATATTCAGTACATTGACGATCAATATAACGCTGATCGCCTGACCCGGATCTTGACGGATGTGACTGAGATGATTGGCGCCACCGTACTGAATATTGCCAAGCAGGATTATGAGCCGCAGGGGGCCAGTGTTACCATTCTGATCGCGGAAGGGGAAACGAAGGCGGTGCCTGCGGGGGAAGCGGTGGTGGCCCACTTGGACAAAAGCCATGTGACGGTGCACACCTATCCCGAATACCACCCGGAGACATCCATCGCCACCTGCAGGGTGGATATTGATGTTTCTACCTGCGGGGAAATCACGCCCCTTTCTACGCTTGACTTTCTCATTAACAGCTTTGACTCGGATATTATCACCATCGATTACCGGGTGCGGGGGTTTACGCGCAGCGTAGCGGGGGAAAAGCTCTATCTTGATCACAACATCACCTCCATCCAGGATTATATCGGGCGAGATGTTTTAGAAAAATATGATGCGGTGGATATTAACGTCTTTCAAGCTAACATGTTTCACACCAAGATGCTGATTAAAGAAATGGATCTGCAGAACTACCTTTTTAATTCCGATGTCTACGAAGTCCCGCCCAAGACCCGCCTGGCCATTACCAATGCACTCAGGCGGGAAATGATCGAAATCTTCAGCGGCTGCAACGTCTACCGGGGGGTGCAGACTTGAAGGATCAAAGCGGGGCGCCGCTCATGGAAGCTCTGCAGCGCCTGCGTACGGATCGCCTTGTGCCCTTTGATGTCCCGGGGCATAAGCGGGGCCAAGGCAATCCCGAACTTTTGGCCTTTCTAGGGCGTGACTGCCTCTCGGTGGATGTAAACTCCATGAAGCCCTTAGATAATCTTACGCACCCCACGGGTGTTATCAAAGAAGCGGAAGAACTGGCAGCGGAAAGCTTTGGGGCGGGCCATGCCTTTTTCATGGTCGGAGGTACCACATCAGCGGTGCAGGCCATGGTCTTAGCAGCGGTGCAGCGGGGGGAGGAAATCATCCTGCCCCGCAACGTACACCAAAGCGTAATTAACGCTTTGGTTCTCTCAGGTGCGGTACCAATTTACGTTAATCCGGAGATCCACAAAAAATTGGGGATCCCCCTGGGCATGTCTCCGGAAAAGGTGCGGAGCGCGATTGAAGAGCATCCCAAGGCCAAGGCGGTGATCGTCAACAACCCCACTTATTACGGCATTTGTTCCGATCTGCGCAAGATTGTAAGCCTGGCTAAGGCGAAGGGCCTAACCGTCTTAGTTGATGAAGCACACGGCGCCCACCTTTACTTTGGCAGCGGCCTACCCGTAACGGCCATGTCGGCCGGTGCTGAGATGGCGGCGGTGAGTATGCACAAATCGGGTGGTTCGCTAACCCAGAGTTCGCTGCTTCTGTGCAGTGATACTGTGAACGCCCATTATGTGCGCAAAATTATTAACCTTACCCAGACCACCAGCAGCTCTTATTTGCTCCTGGCCAGTCTGGACATCTCGCGGCGAAACCTGGCTCTCAGGGGCCGCGAAATTGTGGAAAAGGTGCAGCGCTTAGCGGATTACGCCAGGGGCGAAATCAACGGCCTGGGGGGCTATTATGCCTTCTCCAAGGAACTTATTAACGGCGACAGCGTCTACGATTTTGACTCCACCAAGCTGTCGGTTAATACTCTTGGGCTGGGGCTTGTGGGGATTGAGGTCTATGATTTATTGCGCGATGAATATGGGATTCAAATTGAGTTCGGTGATTTGGCCAACATCCTTGTTTACATCTCGGTGGGGGATCAGAACAAAAATTTGGAACGCCTAATCAGCGCTTTGGCAGAAATTAAGCGCAGGTACAAAAAAGATGGCAAGCATCTGTTGGAAAGCGAATATCTAACACCTCAAGTCGCGGTGCCGCCCCAGGCCGCTTTTTGGGCAAAGAAGGCGTGTTTGCCTCTGGCCGAGTGCGTGGGGAAGATCAGCGGCGAGTTTGTCATCAGTTACCCGCCCGGGATTCCGCTACTGGCCCCGGGGGAGTTGGTGACGGGGGAAATAATTGAATACATTCTGTATTCCAAAAAGGTGGGCTGCCTGCTCACAGGGCCTGAAAGCATGGACCTAACTTCATTGAACGTATTGAAAGGAGAATGAAATGGACCTCTGGTACAGCGAGTATCACGCTCCAACCGTAAAGTTTTCTATTCAAGTCAAAAGCCAATTACATCACGAAGTGACGGAGCACCAAACAATTTTTGTTTTTGATTCGGAGGAATTCGGGCGTTTTTTTACCCTGGACGGCTATATCATGATGACAGAGCGGGACGAGTTTATCTATCATGAGATGATTACCCACCCGGCTTTAGCGGTAAACCCGGCCATTCGTAAAGTGCTTCTCATCGGAGCCGGGGATGGGGGGGCAGCCAGGGAGTTGGCTAAGTATCGCGGCATTGAGGAAATCCACGTCGTGGAAATTGACCGGAGGGTGGTGGAGGTGGCCAAGGAGTTTCTCCCCCAAACCGCCTGCGGTTTCTCGGACCCCCGTGTCACAGTTTATTTTCAAGATGGAATCAAGTTTGTCCGCAATAAGGAGAACGTTTATGACCTAATTATTGTCGATTCCACCGATCCTTTCGGGCCCGGCGAAGTGCTGTTCACAAAGGAGTTTTATGGGCACTGCTTTAACGCCCTAACTTCCCGGGGCATTCTGCTCAACCAGAATGAAAGCCCTTACTACAAAGAAGATGCAAGGGAAATGCTCATGGCCCACAGGTCCATTTCCCGGGTGTTTCCCGTAAGCAAGCTGTATCAAGCCCACATCCCCACTTACCCATCGGGCCATTGGCTGTTCGGCTTTGCCTCCAAAGGGCCCGATCCCCTGCAGGGTCAGCAGGCTGAGCGCTGGAACGAGCTAGGCATCCGTACTCGCTATTACAATACCGATCTGCACAGGGGGGCCTTTTATCTGCCCAATTATGTACTGGAAATGCTCAGCCGTGGCTAGAAACATTCCGGCTTTTTTGGGCTGCAATGCTGAGTATTCTTCGGCCGGGCTAATCTTGTTCGGTGTTCCTTTCGATGGCACAACATCCTTTAGGCCGGGGGCCAGGTTCGGCCCCGGGGCAATTCGGCAAGAAAGTGTGGGCGTAGAAACATATTCACCCTACATTGAGCGCGATCTAACGGACTGCGCTATCTTTGATGGGGGGGACATTGAAGTCCCCGCGGGCAGTGCGGAAAGAATGATTGCTTTAACCAAAGAGCGGGCCGGCCAAATAATAAGGGATGGAAAACGGTTCGTGATGCTGGGCGGTGAGCATTTGGCAAGCTTAGGCGCTCTGCAGGCCGCTGTCATGCACTACCCCGATTTGCACGTGATTCAGCTTGATGCCCACGCCGATC
This sequence comes from uncultured Clostridiaceae bacterium, assembly GCA_964626065.1. Lineage (GTDB taxonomy): Bacteria > Bacillota > Limnochordia > Darwinibacteriales > Darwinibacteriaceae > UBA3910. The sequence continues at coordinate 11,210 of CAZVDE010000046.1, forward strand.
TGCGCGATGTTTACCAAGGCGAAAAGCTTTCCCATGCGACTGTCATGCGCCGGGTATGGGAGTTGGTGGGTGATGGGCGCATCCATCAGTTTGGCATCCGCAGCGGTGAACGATCAGAATTTGCCTTTGCCCAAAAACACACTCGGATGCAGAAGTTTAACTTGGAAGGGTTCGAAGAGAAGGTTCGGGAATTAAAAAACAAGCCTATTTATTTTACGCTGGATTTAGATGTGCTTGATCCTTCCGTTCTACCGGGCACAGGGACACCGGAGGCGGGCGGCATCGCTTTCCATGAACTTTTGGCAGCGGTTTTGCAGCTGCACCGGTTGAATGTTGTGGCGTGTGATGTGATGGAACTCTCGCCGCATTATGATCACAGTGGGGCTTCAACCATCGCCGCCTGTAAGATAGTGCGGGAAATACTGCTGCAGATGGGAAGTTACCCCTCGTCGGCACTACAGTAGTCATTTTTGCTTAAAAGGCCGCCTACCTTAAGACAGGCGGTTTTTTGCATTCAGGGCCTGAAAACAATTTAGGCGCCGTTACAGTCTTGGGCCAAAAAAAGGGATCGGGCTGCCGTTAGCGAAAGTTTAACAAAAGGTAAATAATAACATCGCAGTGGGGGCAGCCCCTTCAGCCGGTGGGCCTGCCCAATTAGGTTGCTGGCGCAAAGTGTTTTACGCCTCTTTAGCTGGTTGTTGTTAACACATGGCCTTGATTACAATAGGGATGGGATGATGCTGATGCCACTATTTCAGATTACCGGAAAGGTCCTAACTACAGTAGAAAGAAGTGCGTTTTCGTCTGAAAAAGAACTCCAGACGTTAATTGAGGCCAATCTCGAGACGGTTTTTAACTGCAGATTTGTAGCTTCCGAATTTTGGACCGGAAGTCAACACGCGGGGCGTAGACACTCTGGCTCTTTCGGAGGAAAACAATCCTGTGATAATCGAATATAAGCGGGTGGAATCATCGGAACTGATCAATCAAAGCCTGTTTTACCTGCACTGGTTGGCGGATCATCGCGGTGATTTCCAGCTTGCAGCACGGGAAACATTAGGTGAAAAAGTTGAGGTTGATTGGTCCGACATTCGGGTGATCTGCATTGCACCCAATTATAGAAAATATGACCTTTATGCCGTGCAAATGATGGGGGCAAATATTGAACTTTGGAGATATCGTTTGTACGCTAACGATATTCTTCATTTCGAAGAAGTCCACAGCGCCTTTACACCCAAGGCCGGTCCGGCCCATGATCGAGTTGAATCACTCGTGTCCGTGCCGGGGGCAAAAGATGGCATTGACAGCAAGATCGGTATTTACACTTTTGATGAACATATAAAGGACAAACCGGAACGGGTAAAAGATCTGGTCATGGCGTTGCAGGAATATATACTTTCGCTCGATCCCGCGATGGAAGAGGTTCCCAGAAAAAACTACATCGCCTACCGGATGACACAAAACATCGTCTGTGTGGAGGTTCAAAGGCAGCGCGCCCTAGTCTTTGTCAAGCTAAATCCTAACAAGCTCGACTCGCTTCCGAAAAACGGCCGCGATGTTTCTCGTATCGGCCATTACGGTACGGGTGATTTAGAGCTATCTATCGCATCGAATGATGATTTGGCTATTGCGAAAGAGTTTATTGAACAAGCCTATGCTAAAGTAGGGGGTTAAGGGCAATACTTGGGGCCGCCTTAAATTGGGAGGGGTTAATCCATGGGTTTTTTCAAAGTCTGGGGCATCCTGGCCATCATTGTCGGGGTTCTTGTGGCACTGCGCCTTGTTTTAACGCTCGTGTTTTTATTCTTGCCCAAATCACCTGCGCTTGCCCAGCTCGATGCGGTTATCCTTACTTTAGGGGCGATTGTTTTGTTCCCCATTGCAATAATTTACTCTGCGGCTAAAAATTCGGGCTGACCCGGAAGACGCGTTCTTGTTGTGCAGTAAACGGGGTGCCCGGTTTGGGCGGCCAAGGGTTGTAGCGCCGGGGGGTGATGGTTATGGGCAACGTT
>CAZVDE010000047.1:0-12967 GCA_964626065.1 uncultured Clostridiaceae bacterium
AATCTGCCCGGTAATGCTTGACCCGCCTCTGCCTTTGTGATAGCCTTAGAGTGAAAAGAAATATTAACCCTAAAGAAAAAGGCAAACGTCTCGAAAGGGGCGGGCGCAAAGCCACAGGCCTAACGTTAGCGGGAGCTGACAATGGTGGCTGGGCTGCTCTTGAACGGTGCAAGCCGAAGCGCCATGCCTTTTTCCGTATATGAAAAGGCATTTTTTGTGCCTAAAATGCGGTAAGGGGACTTGGGCAACCTAAAATAGACTATTTGGCTGTGTAAATCATCGGGGATGGATAGGTATTATTATAGTTTTTAGGCATGCGGAAAAGACACTCAAGCAGATATGGCAGAGATGCGGCTATTCATGAACAAGCCCAAGTTTTCTTATATATAGAGGGTGGTTCTTCGCCTTATACCCCAGGAGGCGGTGAACTGCCCTCTTCTTTTTATAGTAAAACCCCCTCCGCATAACCACAGAGGGGGGATTTGGGCGCCCGCTGCCCCGTTATTTTTGAGTTTCCGTTTCCCGCACATAGTCCGCAATTTTCCGGTCCATTCTCGAGATGTGCCCGATCAGCCAGTCGATTACGATTTTATTGGCGTTGATGATCACCGTTACGCTTCCGCCCGAGTCGTCGTAGTTCTTGCTTAGCTCCGCCAAGCGCTGAATGAAGCCCTCATGGGCCTTTTTTTGTGCCTCATAGCCCGGGTAGCCGATACTGAGCATGTATTGTTCTTCCTGGGCAAAATGCTTTTTCGTATACTGATCCAAAAATTCAAGCAGTTCGCCGATTACTTCTTTAGCCCGCCGCTGTTTGCCGGCCTCAAAGAGCTGTTCGGCCCGCTCAAACCAGGTCTTATGCTGCTCGTCAAGGAGTGGGATCCCAATTTCCAAATCAGAAGACCAACGCATACAATTCCCCCTATCAAATAATTTATATGTTAGATCCAGTCTACAGCAAGTTCCAACAAATGGCAAGAGCAGGCGCGGATTGCCCGGCCGGCTGTTAAAAGCAGGAATCGGGGTCGGCCTTGGCAAATAATAGGTGAAACTGAAGTATTGAGCGCAAGTGGGTTCAATCAGCCCAACTTAGAATGTTTTTTCACCGCTTCATGCACGGCCCAAACACAAGAAAGGCCGGTGTATTCGCCAATATTGCAGCAAAGGGCCGTTTTGCCGTCAAACACGGCTAGGCCCGGGCGGAGCGTTCGGCTAGCGGCGAAAACAGACGAAAGGGTAAGAACAATGGCCAACAAGATTCTTACAGTACCGGAAGTAATCGAAGAGCAGGCCCGGTATTACTGCACGGGCAATGAATGGGTTGCCCTACCGGAAATTACGGAGGACGGCGCTATTCACAGCTTTAATATTCTCAGCGAAAGGCACAAGGGAATGCTTGAGGTAAGGGGTGGGGAAAAACCTTTACTGCGCCCAATCGTTCAAATTGATGGCGCCGAAGCACCTTTAAAACGGGCGGTTTGGAGCCATGCGGCCGATTGGCTGCCCCGCTTTGATTTGGCGTGGCAGGGGGTAAAGATACGGGGTACCATCTTTTGCCCCGGGCAGCATCGGGGTTTTGTCTACCTTCTGGAATTGAAAAACAATTCCGGGGAGCAGCGCCACTGCAGCTTGGCGTGGGTGGGCAGTTGGTTGGAGACCTGCTTTACCGTTTACCGCAGCAGGCGCTCAGCGGGCCTCAACGTGGGTTGGTACAACAGATGGACAAGGACCTTAACTTTCGAACACCGGGCGGGCCTGCCCGCTCTGGGTTGGGCAGTGGGCCTTTCCACCCCCCTTGCCGAAGCGGAGTGGCACATTGCCGATGCCGCATCAGAGGATGAGGTATCCAACCACTGTGGTGATCCGCTGCATTTTTATTTGGCGAAAGGGATTTATCTCAGGCCGGGCGAACGCAGCAGCCTGGCCCTTTACACGGCGGTGAATAACGAGGCTGACGGCGCGGGTACCTGTGTTATAGACCTACAGCGCCACGGCTGTGAAAGACTGCTCGGCCAAGAGCTGGACCGGCTTTGCGGGCAGAGGTTGATCAAAGACGAGCGGTGGGGTAGGCTCGGCCGGTTGTGCAACCGCAATGCTTTTTTTAATTATTTCTTTGCCAGGGGGCGCTGTCTTGATACGGAGCGCACAGTGCTGATGACAACGCGCAGCCCCCGTTATTACGTGAGTGCCGCTTTTTGGGCCAGAGATGCCTATTTGTGGAGTTTTCCCGCCTTGCTGCGCCTGGATAGGGAGGCGGCCGAGGAGGCGCTTTTGCTCGGCAGTTCCACCTACAGGCGGCGCTTAGCGGAACACAGCCTGTACATGGACGGTACCGAGCTTTATCCCGGTTTCGAGTTGGACGAACACTGCGCTTGGCTGATTGCGCTGGGCCAATATTTGGCCGGAACTAAAGACTGGGCCCTAGTCGCAAAAATGGGCCAAGCACCCTTTACAACGTTTTTGGCCGGGCTCGAGCCCCGGAAGGGTCCAAACGGCCTGTACGACACGTTTCTTTCACCCACGGATGATCCGGTGGATTGCCCCTATTTGACGTACAACAACGTCCTGGTATGGCGCAGTTTTCTGATTCTGGCGGAAATTTTCGAACGGTCCGGTTGCGCCACGCGGGGAAACCTCATGCTTCAACGGGCGGAACGCTTGGCGGTCAAGATAAGGAAGAACTGTATTGTGGATGGCCCGCACGGGCAGATGTACGCCTGGGCGGTTGACGGGCGGGGCAGGCATGAACTTTTGGATCAACCCCCCGGCAGCCTGCAGCTTTTGCAGTATTACGGCTTTTGCGCCTCAAACGATCCGGTTTACAAAAACACGGTGGCCTGGATTCACTCCACAGCAAATCCCCACTATGTAGCCCACGGCAAATTTTCCGGGCCCGGCTGCGAGCATGCCCCCTATCCCTGGGTTTTAAGCCTTTGTTATGAACTTTTGAACGGGGACAGGCAGGCGGCCTTAGAACTTTTGGCACAGGCAGACTTAGACAACGGCCTTGCTTGCGAAACGGTGGATGCCGCCACAGGCCGGGTGAAAACGGGGGCGGCTTTCGCCACCTGTGCCGGGTTTTTAGCGCACAGCCTGGCACTCGCTTTACAGGGAAATACTTGGGTTTAGACCATGTAATTGAGATTTTTTAAAGTCCTTTCTTTAGAAGGAATTCGATTGTCTTTAACGAAGTATAAACGCGAACAAAATCCAAAACAAAGGTAAAGGGGGATTGGGTTTTGGACCGATGGTAACTCGGATCCTTTTGGCATACCCATTTTGCAAGGTTATTTTAAAATAAATTAAGGGGGATGGTTTAGTGAAATTGTTGAGAAATTCGAAAGTGTTCTTGTTGGTGTTGGGCTTGTTCCTTGCTTTTTCCGCCATCGGCTTTGCTAAGGCTCCGAAAGTGGCCATTGTTTTGGACTTGGGCGGCTTAGGCGACCAGTCGTTTAACGATGCGGCCTACGCCGGCTTGGTCAAGCTGCGGGAAGAGCTGGGTGCGGAGATAAGGTATGTAGAATCCCGGACGATTTCCGACTACGAGCCTAACCTTTCGATGCTCGCTCGTGAAGGCTATGATGTGATCTGGGCCATCGGCTTTCTGTTAGAAGATGCGGTGCGGAAGATTTCGGTACAGTATCCGGACACAAAGTTCGGCATCATTGACGCCGGCTTTACACCGGAAGAACACGAAACGGTACTGCCTAACGTACTTGGTGTTTTGTTTAAGGAACATGAGGGCTCCTTCTTGGTAGGGGCTTTAGCGGCGGCAACGACCGAAACGAAGACGGTGGGCTTTGTGGGCGGCATGCAAAACCCGGTGATCGAAAGATTCGAAGCCGGTTTTAAAGCCGGTGTTTGGTCCGTTGACTCCGACATTAAGATTCTGACCAACTATACCGGTGCATTTGATGACCCGGGTAAAGGCAAAACGGCAACGGACTCCATGATTCGCCAAAAGGCGGACGTAATCTTCCATGCAGCGGGCGGAACCGGCTTGGGCATGATCGAGGCCGCTGAAGAGCAGGGCGTGTGGGCCATCGGTGTTGACTCTGACCAGCATCATGTGGCACCGACCGCCGTTTTAAACTCAATGATTAAACGCGTCGATGTTGCTGTCTTTGACGGAACAATCATGATGCTCGAACCCGATTTCAAAGCCGAAACGATCTCACTTGGGCTGCAGCAAAACGGTGTTGGCTTAGCACCGGAAGAATCTAATAATGCTACCGCAGAGGCCACGGCCGTTGCGTTAGAGTGGGCAGATAAAATCGGCTCAGGTGAATATGTGGTGCCTCAGTTCCCGAAAGAGGTATACGAGATCTTTGGTAAATAATAGTTACTGCAGAGCAGAATAAGATATTTGGGCGCCGGGATATTCTTCCCGGCGTCTAACACAATAGGGGGGATTTAGATGGTATCACCCCAAGACAGCGCGGTATTAGAGATGCGGGGTATTACGAAAAGATTTCCCGGTGTAGTTGCCAACTCCGAGGTGGACTTCACTTTAAAAGAGGGCGAAATTCATGCCTTACTAGGTGAAAACGGGGCCGGCAAAAGTACACTGATGAAAATACTGTACGGTATGTACCAGGCTGATGAAGGGACGATTAGAGTCCAAGGGCGGCTGCAGGAAATCGCGGAGCCAAACGACGCCCTGCGCTTAGGGATAGGCATGGTCCACCAGCATTTTATGCTCATCCCTCAATTTTCTGTGGTGGAAAACCTAATCCTGGGCACCGAACCTAAGCGCGGCGGGCTGTTTATGGATATGGCCACCGCCATCAAGCAGGTGCGGGAAGTGTCTGAAGAGTATGGTCTGGCGGTTGATCCGACCGCCCGAGTGATGAGTATTTCCGTTGGCATGCAGCAGCGGGTAGAGATTTTAAAGGCTTTGATGCGCGGTGCTGATATTTTAATTTTGGATGAGCCCACTGCGGTGCTGACACCGCAAGAAGTCCTGGAATTGTTTGAAATTATGCGCAATCTCAAAAAGATGGGCAAATCGATTATTTTCATCAGTCACAAGCTGAAGGAAGTAATGGCCATCTCCGATCAGGTTACCGTTATTCGGCGCGGGCAGATCATCGGTTCAGTACCCACCGCTGCTACAAACGTCAACGAGTTGGCCCGTATGATGGTGGGCCGCGATGTGGAGCTTACCGTTAGTAAAGACCCTGCGAAACCGGGGCGGGAGATGTTCGTTATCGAGGATCTTCATGTCCACGATGATCGCCATTTACCGGCTGTAGCGGGTGTGTCCTTAACGGTGCGGGCGGGCGAAATCATGGGTATTGCGGGGGTGGATGGCAACGGCCAAAACGAATTAGCTGAAGCGATCACCGGAATGCGCCGAGCGGCGAAGGGCAGGATTGTGTTGAATGAACATGAGATCACCAATCTTTCTTCGCGCAAGGTTTTCGAATCTCGGGTAGTTCATATCCCGGCGGACAGGCATCGGCACGGCCTCATTTTAGATTTTAGCGTAGCGGAAAACATGGTGCTGCGCACCTACTATGCCCCGCCTTTCAGCAAGAATTCCGTATTAGATTGGGATATGATCAAACAAGAGGCGCGCAGCCTGATCAAGGAATATGATGTGCGAACGCCGGGCGAGGATATCCCCGCCAGTTCCTTATCGGGTGGCAATCAACAAAAGGTGATCGTGGCTCGAGAACTGGCGCAAGAGCCCGAACTAATTGTTGCGGCTCAGCCCACAAGGGGTTTGGATGTGGGGGCCATCGAGTTTGTCCACCGACGTTTAATCGAGGCCAGGGATGATCAGAAGGCTGTACTGCTTTTCTCGTTAGAATTAGATGAGATTATGGCCCTGGCGGATAGGATTGCCGTTATGTACGAAGGAAAGATTGTTGGTGTTGTGGACCGCGATGAAGCAACTGAAGAAATGCTCGGCCTGATGATGGCAGGCATAGAGAATAGCAAAGCGGCGGTGGCGGCTGAAGGGGGAGGACAATGACCAAAAAGAACACATGGTGGTCAGGGGTTGCAGTTCCCTTGGTTGCTATCTTGTTGGGGCTATTAATCGGTGCTGTGTTGATGATCGTGACCGGCACTAACCCCATTACGGGTTACGCTGCACTCTTGCGCGGCTCGTTTGGCAGCGGCGTTGATTTTTCTGAGACTATTATGTATGTAAACCCGTTGATTTTTACAGGGCTTTCCATTGCGGTCGCTTACAGTGCGGGCCTGTTTAACATCGGCGCGGAGGGCCAAATCATTGTGGGTATGCTCGCTTCCGCTTTTATCGGTTTCAAATTCGCCGGTTTACCCAGGCTGATTCATTTGCCCCTAACGCTCGGTGCCGGAATGTTGGCCGGGGCGTTGTGGGCATCTGTTCCGGGGTATCTGAAGGCTAAGTTCGGGGTGCACGAGGTGGTCAACAGCATCATGATGAACTATGTGGCCCTGCACCTTTCGCACTACCTTGTCACGGGCCCCATGACTGATACTAGAACAGCCCTTCCTTATAGCCCTGAGATCGCACCCACGGCCAAGCTGTGGCGGTTTTTCGCGGGAATCAGCAGCCAATACCGGGTTAATACGGGGATTCTCATCGCCATTGCGGCCGCGGCCATTGTTTACTGGCTGCTTTATAAAACAACCACCGGTTACGAAATTCGGGCGGTCGGTTTTAATCCGGATGCTTCCGGCTATGCGGGTATGAATACGGCTCGCGCAATGGGCACCGCCATGCTCGTTTCGGGTGCCCTGGCCGGTTTGGCCGGTGCGGTGCAGGTGATGGCGGTACAGCATAAATTCTTGGATATTTTCGTCTTTGAAGGCTTTGGTTTTGACGGCATCGCCGTGGCATTGGTGGCGAAAAACAACCCCTTTGGTATTTTAGGCAGCGCTTTCCTCTTCGGTGTCCTACACAGGGGATCCCAAACCATGCAGGCCATGGCGGGGGTTCCTAAGGAGACTATCGGCATTGTTCAGGCTATCATCATTTTCGCTGTAGCAGCGGAAGGATTGATTAAGGGCTGGATTCCGGGTTTGGAAAAGATCAAAAGCCTTTTCTTTAAAGGAAAGGAGGCGGACGTCTGATGGGTATTGATTGGCAGCTTATTCAATACTTTTTAATCGATTTATTGGCGTCTACCGTGACGCTGTCAGCGCCTCTGATTATGGCTTCTATTGGTGGCGTCTTCAGTGAACGATCGGGTATTATCAATATAGGGATCGAAGGCATGATGCTGACCGGTTCTTTTGTTGGCGTTTTGTTTTCCCACCTGACGGGCAATGCCTGGCTTGGCTTTCTAGCCGGGGCATGCGCCGGTGGGCTCATTGCGGCGCTCCACGCGGTGGCGAGTATTAAGTACCACGCGAATCAGACGGTATCGGGCGTAGCAATCAATTTATTGGCAACTGCCTTGACCGGATTTATGCTGCGGGCGATCTTTAAACGGGCGGGACAGACAAATAGAGTGGCGAAACTAGCCTTCTGGTCCTTCCCCTGGCTGCGCAATATTCCCGTTATTGGGGACATCTTCAGCAGAAATACGCCTCCGGTGTATCTTGCTTTTGTGGTTGTAATCGTTTCGCACATTATCCTCTTCAAGACGCCGTTAGGCCTGAGAATTCGGGCCGCCGGAGAGCATCCGGAAGCGGCGGATACGGTGGGGGTCAATGTGATAGGCGTCAGGTATTTTTCGGTCATTACCAGTGGATTCTTGGCCGGGATGGCAGGCGCCACCCTTTCTTTAGGGCAGCTTTCTCTATTTAGGGAAGGGATGAGTGCCGGTAAGGGGTTTATCGCACTCGCCGCTATGATTTTTGGGAAATGGACACCCGTGGGTTCTTTGGGCGCTTCGCTCTTGTTTGGGGTGGCTGATGCTCTGCAGCTCACTGCTCAAAACTGGGGGCTGGTGGCGATTCCCACCGAATTCTTTGCCATGTTCCCCTATTTGATTACCATGGCGGCGCTGGCCGGAATTATTGGCAGGTCTACAGCACCGGCGGCAAGCGGAAAACCGTATATCAGGCGCGGCATGTAGCGTTTCAAAAACAGAGGCCGGCAGGCGCGAGTGGGGCGCCGCCGGCCTCAATTTTTTTATGTTCACATGTCAGCAATAATTTTTTTGACCAGCCTGATAAAATCATCCGCGGCCCGCCGGCCCATTTCCACAACCTCGGCGTGGCTCGTCCCCTGTGTGTAAATGCAGGTCATGTTGGTGATGCAGGAGATTCCCAAGAGTTTCAGGCCGCAGTGCCTGGCCACTATTGCTTCCGGAACGGTGGACATTCCCACCACATCAGCACCTAAGGCCATGTAGGCCCTGATTTCAGCGGCAGTTTCATAGGTGGGGCCCTGCCAGTAACCATAGATTCCCTTTTGCAGTTTAATACCAAGCGTTTTGGCGGATTGTTGTGCCAACGAAATCAATTCCGGTGTATAGGCTTCGTACATATCAACAAAACGTTCACCGAATTCGTCCAAATTTGGCCCGCGCAAAGGCGACGGAGCAAAGAGCGAAAGGTGGTCTTCGATCACCATTAGTTCGCCCGGTGAGAAATGTTTGTTTACCCCACCGCAGGCATTGGTAAGAATTAGGGTATCAATTCCCAGTTTGGCTAGGACCCTAATGGGAAAAGTCGTTGTATTGGTACTGTATCCTTCGTAGTAATGGACGCGCCCCTGCATAACAACTACCTCGCGTCCTTCCAACCGCCCGATGATTAATTGGCCTTGGTGGCCGGCAATAGTGGCAGCCGGAAAGTTGGGGATATTGGCAAAGGGGATGCGCACCGCCTCTTCTACGCGGCTTGCCAGGGCGCCCAGCCCTGAGCCGAGGACGATACCTATCCGCGGTTTTAGGGGGGTCTTTGCCTGAATGAATGAGGCGGCTTTCGCAATGGCTGCCGATAGCTTCTTTGGATCGAGCACAGCTAAGTTGTTGTCCATAATACCCTCCTTGAATAATTATTGCAGCCAAGCTATTTTACTAAGCTGCTGTTTGCAGTGTTAAACCGGCGCCCGCTGAACCTTAAAAGGGCGTTGGGGTAAGTAATAGCCATGGTTACCATATCCTGCGGGCCGGGTTTTGTAAGCGTGGCCGTTATCACAAGGTTGTTCGGGCTTGTCTCAACTGCCTTTTCTATTTTAACCCGGTAGCCGCCCGTGGGTTTTGCACCCGCGCAAAGAAGAATATACGTGTCTTCATGGAGCGTCAGGCTGTAAAGCCCCTCAGTGCGGTGGTGCTTTTCATACCACGCGGACAGCTCGCTGTTGGCCTGCAGATCCTCTCTGCTGACAAGGCTGTATTCCACATCTATCCCCTCCACCGCGGTGCCGCTGCCTGAATCAAGCAGCACACAGCCGCATTCCTTGTCCCAGTCCACTACCGCTCCGAAATGTTCGGCGGTAAAGCGCAGGGGCAGGTACAGCACGTTCTGCACCAGCCTCGGTGGCACGTCCAGCCCGGCGATTTCAAGGATTTCGCCTCGGGTTACTACCGCCAGATCTTTACCTACCTGTAAAGTCAAGTGCACTGAGTCCGTTTTGAGGATGATCCCGTTTTCACCTTGCCTTTCGCAGTCTGCTGCAAAAAGCGCGACCAGATCGGCGGTTGAGATTAAGATGCGGCCGCGTTCCAATAACAAGGGTTGTTTTAATTCCACCAGGCCGTTGTCCATGATCAGTGACAGCGATACTTGTGGTTTTCGGCCTGCCCAAGCAGCGCTTGGTTGGGCGGCCGCGGTAAGAACCAATAACGCCAGAAGCATGAAGGCCTTACCCTTAGTCATCATCTCACCCCTATGTTAAGTTTTCAGCGTTATTCTTCTCTTTTTGCCCGCGTTATTCCTGCCTTATGGCAGGAGTTTGCCACCGCCGGAACATATATAGGACAAGGAGAGAAACTATTTGGGGGGATTTTCATGGGCGGCATTCGGTTTATCCATACTGCAGATATTCATCTGGGCAGCGTACTTGAGACCGGGGATGGGCCGCTTCCCGATTCCATGCAAGAACTGGTCACGTCGGCCACTTTCGAGGGATTTCGCCGCGTTTGCAGTTTGGCGATTGAGCATGCCGTGGACTTTGTGGTTATTGCCGGAGATCTATATGATCGCCGGGCGCGCTCCGTCCATGCCCAGGAATTTTTCGTTGCCCAGTGTCTGCGGCTGCAGGCGGCGGGCATCGGCGTCTATGTTTTGGCGGGCAACCATGACGCACTGCGGCAGAAAAACGAGTTGTTTGAGCCACCCGCTAACGTTTTTACTTTTTCGGCGGAGGCACCGCAGGTGTTTACAACCGTCGATCGGCGGGGTAAGGCGGTAGCCCGCTTAGTGGGCCAATCCTATGGGCGCAGCGCCGAAAAGGCCCGGCTGCATCTTAATTATCCGGTATTGCCTGCTGATTTATGGAATATTGGCGTGCTGCACACCCAGCTCGATGGTGAACCTTCTCCATACATCCCCTGTTCTTTAGGTGAACTTAAATCCAGGGGCGACCTTCATTATTGGGCCTTAGGCCACATTCACCAACGGGGCATCCTGCATGGCGGAGCACCCCATATTGCCTATCCGGGCATCCCCCAAGGCAGGCATTTTAAGGAGCAAGGGCGAGGGGGCTGCCTATTGGTGGAGTTGGGCCGCCTTCAGCAGGATGTATTTACTTTCTTGCCCACCGCCGCCGTTGTCTATAAGCGGGAGGAGATTTTCATCGATGAAGAGCCCGATGACATCCCCAAAACCCTGCCCGAATTAGAAACGCGGCTGATTGCCGCGGCGGAGGAAATCTTGGGCGCCGGGCAGGATGGAAGTTATCCGGTGCAGGGTTATCTGATCCACTGGATCATTCGCGGCCGCAGCTCCATTCATGAGTTAATCGCGGAGCAGCCGGACGAGGTGCGCGCCCTTCTCCTGGAGAGCCTGCGGGGCCGCTTCAGCAGCGGCACACCTTTTTTGTGGAGCGCGGAGCTTACTTTACGGACCGAGCCCGCACTTGATTTAGAGGAAGTACTCAGGGGCAGCCCCGTTGCGGAAGAACTGGAGCGTGTGATTGAGGACTGCAAAAATAATGCGGAAGTTCAAGCAAGGCTTAAGGAAAGTCTCGGTGCAATCTGGGGCGGGCACGAGGATGAAGAAAACTATGGCGATAAGGATGACTTCCGTTTTCCCGTAGATGATCAGGCCCTCATAGAACTTCTGGCTGCCGCCAAGCAGTTGATTCTGGAAAAATTAGCTGAAGGGAGGGAATGAAAATCAAAATCCAGCGCCTGCATATCAGGGATTTTGGCATACTGCGCGATCAAACACTCGAGCCTTTGCACCCCGGGTTGGTAGTGATCGGCGGTTTGAATCGGGCGGGGAAGTCCACCTTGATGCATGTCTTAAGGTGTTTGGGTTACGGTTTTCCTCGCGGCGGCAATCTGCCCCCGGCAACCGTCGAATACGAGGTGGAAGCGGATGTAAGCTGCGGGGGCGCCCTGTACAGCCTGCGCTTGAGGGGATACGCTGCGCCAACATTGACTAGGATTTCGCCTGCCGGGTCTGATATAGAAGGGGTAGCGCAGCTGTACTCGCCGGACAGCTTTACTTATGGGCAGCTGTTCACCATCACACTGGAAGAACTGCAGGGCGTGGCCAACCTTCCCGCGGGCGAGCGCCGCCGGCTGCAATCCGTTTTGCTGGGCGCGGGCTTAAAAGAAGTGGCCATGCTGCCTCGGCTCAAGAAAGAATTGAGCAGCCGAGCAGATGCCATTGGCGGAACGCGGGGCAATCCGTCCGTGGCCCAGTTCAGAAAATTCCATGGGGGTATTCTGGAAGGGCAGGCGATCAAGAACCGGGGCCTGAGCCACGTTAGAAAATATGGGGAGCAGCGGGCGCGATTAAACGTGCTAAAGATGGAGCTGAAGAACGCCCGTGAGGAGTTGGCCTTGGCCAGGCAGCGGGTGCGCCGCCTAGATTTGGTTAAGAATCATTTTGAGAACTATTTGGCCTTGGAACGTCTGGGCAGAGAGTTGAAATATGGGGAAAATAAACGCTGGCGATCCGTTCCCGGCCCGGATCAGCTGGAACGGGTCACCGAGCTGCTAGCCCGCTGTGCCGCTGCTGCAGGCGACATAAAAGAAAGGGAAATCGGTCTCGGGTTTAATGTGGAGGGCGATACCGGTGCCGAGCTAAGCGCTGCTTTGGCCGCTCGGAGCCATGAGTTGGCGGGTCTGGCGGCGGGTGTTTCAGGCGTGAAAGAGCGCTTGCGCCAAGTAGAAGACGATGAACAGCAATACAACCAATTGCGGCGGGGCTTGGCGGATCGGATTCGCGCAGTTAACGTGAATTGGCCCGCTGATGACTTGCGGTCCATTAGTGCTTTACGCACCGACGCCATTGAGCGGCATCGGTTGGAAGAACTGGTGGAAAAACATTATCTGCTGCAGGCTGAGCAAAAAGAGCAACACACCCAATTATCCAGACTGCGCGTGGAGCAGCAAGAAGACGAGGCGGATCTTCAGGCACTCGAAAAACCCCGCCTCGGGCTGCGCGCCTACATTATGCTGAGCCTCATTACTGCAGCGGTCTGTGCGCTGGCGGGCTTGTTCTTCAACCCGTGGGCCGTATCCTTACTGGGCTTGGCGGCACTTTTAAGCATGACAGCTTACTACTTCACCGGTTCGGGTAGGGGCGAAATGCGGGAGCGGCGCCGAGATAGGTTGGTAGAGCGGGCCGCTGAGATCGCGGTTCTGGAAAAATCTCTGGCCGAGATGGCCGCCGGCCAAGCGGAGTGCTGGGCCGAACTGGAGCAGAGTCGCAGCCTGTTAAGTTTAGATGAGCAGGTTCCTTTCAGCCGGCTTCCGGGCTATCTGGAACAGGCCAAGGCTTTGCAGGAGCGCATTCTGGAATTGGCTAGGCTGGAAGCGGAACTCAGCAGCGCTAAAGAAGGCCTGGAACAGTCACTGAGGCGCTACAGCGAGTTTTTATCTAGGCTCGCGAAGCGAGCCGGGCT
>CAZVDE010000048.1:0-12512 GCA_964626065.1 uncultured Clostridiaceae bacterium
GAAATCTTTGAAGACGTGTGGATGCCGGAGCAAATCAAAGAGCTGCTCTTATACGGTACAGGCCCATTTAGCGAACTTTGGCACATGGCTTTAGGCTATGAACGGGGGGATTGGCAAAATCTCCGGGAGGAAGCAGCTGGGCTGCGCTTGGCCCCGGAGGCGGTGACGCAGGCCTATCTTGAAGCGGTCCGGTGGTCCGCCCACAGCGCCTGAAGTAAGACCCAAATAGCCTCCACTGATACACTCAAAATTTTCGAAAGCTACCGGGCAGTTAATAGATCCCCGGCCATGGCTGCCGCCTCTTACCACTATCGCAACACTTTACACAAGTATAAGCAACCCCGCTTGTTTAAGGCCAGAGGGCGCGGGCCTTTTGTAATTCCAGCTTAAGCAGTGCTTCGCTATTGGGAACAAAGCACTCTAACGAACACACCCCTTGGTAATTTACATTTTTGAGAGCATGGACGATCCGTTCCAGCCCAAGTCTGCCCTCTCCCAAGCGCAGATGCATCTGTTGTCCGTTGGCATCGCTTAGGTGGAGATGGACAATCTGTTCGCCCAACTCCTCGATAAAGGCCACAACTTTTTCCGTTGTGCGCAGATGGGTCGTGTCCAGTGTGATCGGCCCGTTTTTTATGCCCAGGGCGGCAAAAAGGCGCGTAAAATCACCCCGGTCTTGAATCGAAACAGTTTCTTGGGCACTATCCATATTTTCCAGCGCGGCCACAACTTGCCGCTGCCGGGCATAGGCCAAGATCTTGATCAGCGCCTCAATCTGATAATCCCAATGGTCCGACACTGATTCCCGTATCGAGAAACGGCTGCCCGGATGCAAAACAAACAGATCAGCGCCAATACTTTTGGTAAAATCGATCGCCAATAAATTTTGCCGGATCGATTCTGCCCGGATACCCCGGTTGGCGCTGGTGATATTGATGTCCAAAATCGGGCAGTGAACGGTGGCCCTTAATCCACAGCGCTGCAGTACTGCCCGAATTGACTCTGCATCTGCCCCACAGCTTGCATCCCAAGCATGATCAACCCAGATTTCCGCATAATCGAAACCGCAGCTTGCAATGGCCTCTAAAGCCTGCGGCAGCGGGCGGCGGTAAAAAGTCATGGTACTGGCTCCAAATAACATGATGTTCACCCCCTCCCCTATTTATATTATCCATCGCCTTCCCCATTCCTACAAAAGATGTGCCGGGCAGGGAAAAGCACCAACCGCTTGGCGATTGGTGCTTCAGTTGATCAGTCATTTCTTTTGTGCCGCTAGCTCCTCAACTTGGAGTATTATTCCTCCTCCAAATGCGGGTAGCGGTAGTCGGTGGGTGGGAGCAGGTTTTCTTTGATCGTCCGCTGAGAAACCCATCTCTGCAGGTTGAGCATACTGCCCGCCTTATCGTTTGTTCCCGAGGCGCGAGCACCGCCAAAGGGCTGTTGGCCAACTACTGCCCCTGTAGGTTTATCGTTGACATAGAAGTTCCCGGCAGCTTCCCGCAGGGCATCGGACATTTGCACAATTACTTCCCTATCTCTGGCGAAGATTGCCCCTGTGAGGCCGTAGGGTGAAGTAGTATCGCAGAGCCGCAGCGTCTCGTCTAGTTGATTATCTTCGTAGACATAAATTGTTAAGACGGGTCCGAAAATTTCTTCTTCCATCAGTTTGAACTTCGGATTTGTAGTCACCACAATGGTAGGATCGATGAAATAGCCCACCGAGTCATCGTAGGTGCCGCCCACAATAATTTCCGCTTCGGAAGAATTCTTAGCGTAGTCAATGTAGGACTTGTTGCGATCGAATGCACTTTGATCGATGACCGCCGCCATGAAGTTGGTGAAGTCACGCACATCACCAATCGTTAACTCTTTGGTCATGGCAACAATTTTTTCTTTTACTGCCGGCCAAATACTCCTAGGGATATACGCCCGCGAGGCGGCTGAACATTTTTGACCCTGAAATTCAAAGGCACCCCGGACCAAAGCAACGGCAAGTGCGGGTACATCGGCGCTGGCGTGGGCAAAAATAAAGTCCTTGCCGCCTGTTTCACCCACGATGCGGGGGTACGTCTTGTATTTATGAATATTGGTGCCAACCGTTTTCCACATATTCTGGAAAACGGCGGTACTGCCCGTAAAGTGGATGCCCGCTAAATCGGGGTGGCTGATCACCAAATCACCGACCGTGCTGCCCGATCCCGGAATAAAGTTAATTACACCCGGCGGTAAGCCCGCCTTTTCTAAAATCTTTAGGACATGATAAGCCGGATAAACGGCGGTAGAAGCGGGTTTCCAAACAACGGTGTTGCCCATCATGGCCGGTGCGGTGGGCAGGTTGCCCGCAATGGCGGTAAAGTTAAAGGGAGTAACCGCAAAAACGAAACCTTCCAAACCGCGGTGTTCTAAGCGATTCCAGCTTAAGGGAGTGGAATTGGGCTGCTGACTGTAGATTTCCTCCATGTAAGAGACATTAAAGCGCCAAAAATCAATCAACTCACAGGCAGAATCAATCTCGGCCTGCACCGGAGTCTTGCTTACCGCAAGCATCGTAGCTGCATTCAGCAAATAGCGCTCTTGGTGGGCCAGCAGATCAGCCGCTTTCATGAAAATGCCCGCCCGCTGTTCCCAGGGCATGTTGGCCCATTCTTTACGGGCTTTGAGTGCGGCATCAATAGCCGCTTGCACCTCTTTAGGGCCGGCCTTGTGGTATTGGCCCAGGCGGTGTTGGTGATTATGGGGCATGACGCAATCGCCCTTATTGCCTGTTCTGACTTCTTTGCCGCCGATTACTAAGGGAATGTCAAGTTCTTTGCTGCTTAATTCGTCCAGTTTGGCTTTGAGTTTCGCCTTTTCGGGGCTGCCCGGCCCATAGGCATAAACCGGTTCATTCTTGGGGCGGGGCATGATGGGGATACCATTTAACACAAAGATCACCTCTCCTTGAATTTTAAGAACACTATTTATTGCAGCAGTTCTTCACCGCTATAGTCGCGATAGGGGGATAGATCGGCAAAAATCTCCGCATCCTGCTGGCCCTCAACAATTGCCTGCGCGATTATTTCTGCCAGCCCGGGGCCGAGCATGAGGCCTTGGCCGCACATGCCCACCGCGTGAAACAAACCTTCCACGTCCCGATCAAACCCCACGATGGGCTTGGCATCGGGGGTCATGGGGTACAGCCCTCTCCACAGCCTTCTCACTTTTAGGTTGCGCAGCCTAGGGTACAAGTTCAGCATGCGGGGGATCACCATGGGTAAAAACTCCGAGGTAGAGCGGCGATCCGTTCCCCAGCGCTGGGGCCTGGGGGTGATGCAGAAGACCACATTGCCCGCCAGGTTCTGGTAAAAATAATAGTTGTCCGAATTCTCATCCGGGGCAATATCTACAATCATGGGCAGGATAAAGTGCTGTACCGGTTCTGTTACACCCGCTTCATGTGAATCGGGGTAGACGGGTAAATCAGTGCCCACCAAGTGGGCCACTTCTCTGCCTGCCGCCCCTGCGGCATTGATGACGTGGGCCGCGCTCAGTGTTTTTCCATTGGTAGTTATTTCAATTGTTTTTCCGCTCTTGGCTTCAATGGCGCTAACCTCGGTTTTAAAGAAGAAATCTACCCCCGCGGCAAGTGCTAAGCGATAAAAGGCACCCGCCAACTTCAATGAGCAGAGATGGCCATCGTTGGGAGAAAAGGTGCCGCCCAACAAACCATCCGCCTTTATTCCGGGCAGCCTTTCGCGTACCTCTTCCGGCTCAATCCAATCGATGTTGAGGCCGAAATTCTTTTGAATGGGCAGAAGGTTTTTTAGGCTGGCCGCTATTTTAGGATCATAGGCGGGGAAGAGGTAACCCCCCTCCACATAGTCCACATCTTGGCCAAATTCCGGCTGCAGCCTGCGGATGAAATCCAGCGAAGCATTGCCGATCTTGATTTTGGCCCGATCGGAGTGTGTGGCACGGATGCCGCCGATGGCCGCTTTGTTTTGGCCCTGGCCCGGTGACGCCTTCTTGTCCAAAACAGCCACCTTAAGCCCCCTAGCTCCCAGACTGTGGGCCAGGGGAAGGCCGACGCTTCCGGCACCGATGATTACAGCATCGTAGTTTTTCACTTGTCTTCACCACCTTGGTTTGCAATTGCTTTCATGGGTATTTCCACAGCCAAGGGGCGGAGCACTGCCTCTGCAATATCTTCTTTTTCAACGCCCGCCTGCATAAGGATTCTGGGCAGAAGATCAAGGCAGGTTTTGCCTCCGCAGGCCCCCATAGCCACCCGCGGCAATTTCAGCTGGTTAATGTCGCTCACTTGGTTTTCACGGATAAACTTTTTGATTTCACCCAAACTCACCCGTTCACAGCGGCAGACAATGGCATTATCCGGCAGATGGGCTAGTTCAGGCTCGGGCAGAGCTTGCGTAATTTCTTCTGCCTGGACCAAAATCCCGGCCACATCAGTGGCGATCTCCAAGGGGACCTCTACCGTAATAAGATGGGTGCGGTGCTTTTTGTTGAACCGGGTGCGTAAAATTGTGCCGGTCCCTACAGATGTGCCGTCCCGGTCGCGCAGCGTTACCGGATCGCCCGCCTCGTAATCGTGATTGAATTCGTGAGGCAGCATCACTTCTGCCAACGTTTCATCTTTTGATCTGCGCACAAGGGTGATAGCCAGTCCGGGGCAGATCAGAACGCATTTGGCGCAGCCGATGCACTTGCCGTCGAACTCGGGTAGATCCATAATTGTGCCGGTGGCACCGCTGAGTTGAATGGAATCATAGGCGCAAACGGTTGTGCAGGGGTTGCACGGAATTTCCTCGTAACAGTGCAAAATGGGCCGCCAGCCCTGATCTTCCCCAAGAGAATGGGTGCGTTTGAAGATCTCACCCGGAGGGCTTTTTAAAATGTCCGCTTTTTTAAGCCAGTCTTCCGGGATCGTTGTGTCAACGCCCAGAACTTGAGCCATCTTGCGGCCTACGATGCGCCCGCCGATCATGGCTGATGATGCTTCTGCGATTTCCTGGGCGTCTCCTGCCTTCATAACAGGGAAGCCGCCTTCCTCGGCCAGCTTGTAAAACTCATCTGACGAAGAAAGTCCTACCGCGATTAAAACGGTATCAACCGCGAATGTTTTGGCCGTTTCCGCAATGGGGTTCCAATCTTCGTCAACCTGTGCTATTGTGGCCCGTTCTACCTTTCCATTTCCCGAAACCCCCAGGATGGTGTGATTAAGGTAGATGGGTACGCCCATGCGTTTGATTTTATCGGCGTGTACCTTGTAACCGGTGACTTTGGGGGCGATATCGATCAAGCCCACGACCGAGATACCGGCCTGCAGGGCGTGGTAGGCGCCTATTAACCCAACGTTGCCGCAGCCGACGATGAGAACCCTGTCCGAGGATTTAACTAAATCTCGGTTAACCAAAGTTTGGAAAGCACCGGCTCCGAAGACACCGGGTAAATCGTTGCCCGGAAAGACCAAAGAGCGTTCCCTGGCGCCTGTGGAGACGATGAGCGCCTCAAAGGAAATGTGAGTGTATTTTTCTTGGTTTTGATACACACCCGCTTTGCGATCGCTGTAAATAGCGGCCACCGTTGCGTTAGTCAAGATGGTAATCTTGTCAAGGGCCCGTGCCTCCGCTTCCAGAATGCGGCCGATTTCTATTCCTCTAGTTCCCGCATAACAATCGGCCATCGAACCGAAAAACTTATGAGTCTGTAAAACGAGTTTTCCTCCCAGCCGGTCCTTGTCGTCCACAAGGATGACCGAGATGCCCAGAGCGGCCAGCTCTAAAGCGGCCGTAATTCCGGAGGGGCCTCCGCCCACTATCAATACCTGGCAGGAAAGTTCTTCAGGCAGGTGGGAAGGGCGCCACTCATCGTCCGCCGGCAGCTTGGGAAAATGGACGAGCGTTTCGATGTTCATCCCTTCTCTTAATGGGGTGACACAACTTTTTACCGGCATGCCATCGATGACGACTGTGCATTGGGAGCACTGCCCGTCGGCGCAGAAAATGCCCTGGGGGGCGTCTTCTACTTTATGAATGGAAAAGGTACGAATGCCATTGGCAAATAAAGCAGATGAGACCATTTCCCCTTCCCGCCCGGCCATGGGTTGGCCGTCAAACGTAAAAGAGACTTGTTTCCCGTCGTGAACATCTAAGACGGGATGTTTTGTAATACGCATAAGCATCACCTCCGCATAGTTTTTAACAATAATCTTATTCTGTTAAAAATCCTCTATTCCTTCCATAATCCGCACTGAATAAAGACGAAAATCGTAAATATTTGCCCGGAGGCCAAAAGTTAGACAAAAAAATCCCAAATTGGGCTTGGGCCGATCTTGACAGTCTTGTCCGGACTATATATCATGAAGATGAGAATCATTTTCAGTCTGTCGGGACGGTGGGAGGGGCATTTTTATGGAGCAGATTTCCTTAATTAGACTAAAGGCCGGTGATTGCGCCAGAGTGCAAAGGATAGTGGCCGGGGCCAATGCTACTAAACGTCTTTATGAAATGGGTTTTAATACAGGTGCCCGGGTCAAGGTCTTGAAAAATGATTTAGGGCCTTTAATAGTCGCCTTAGAGGGGAACAAAATTGCTTTGGGCCGCGGTTTAGCAGAAAAAATGCTTGTGGTTAAACTGGATTCGGTGTGATGGAGGGAAGGACAATGCAGAACACGATTGCCCTGGTGGGCAACCCCAACAGCGGTAAAACAACGGTGTTTAACGCCCTGACGGGGTCCAATCAGCATGTGGGCAATTGGCCCGGGGTAACGGTGGAAAAGAAGGAAGGTACAATTACGCGCGGGGGCAAAACCTACCGTGTTGTTGATCTACCGGGCACATACAGCTTGGGGGCATACTCGGAAGATGAAATGATTGCCCGTGATTTTATTCTCAAAGAAAGGCCCGATGTGGTCATCAATGTCATTGATGCCACCAACATCGAACGGAACTTATATTTAACTACTCAACTTTTAGAAATGAACGTGAAGGTCGTTGTGGCCCTAAATATGGTGGACGAAGCGGAAACGAGGCAGATCAGATTTGATCTGGCCGGTATTACCAAAAGGCTCGGTGTGCCGGTCATACCCACCATAGCTTCCCGGCGCAAGGGCGTTAAGGAACTGCTCGATGCCGCAGTGGAGGTAATTAACGCACCGCTCAACGGCCGCAGAAGTATTTCTTATGGTGGGGATCTTGATGCTAAGATCAGAAAACTAAAGGGCTTTTTGGCCGCAGTGCAGTTTGAATACCCCCGGCAGTGGCTGGCGGTAAAAGTCTTGGAAGGGGATGAATACGCGCAGCGCCTTGTCCAGGAAAATGAAATTCTCAGCGCATCCAGAGAATTCGCCGCTTTTTTAGCGGAACTTAAACCTAATGTTGACCATTACCAGCTAGAGATTGTTGATAATAGGTATAAATTTATTAGTGGAATTACCAGTCAGACTGTGTGCAGGCCGGATGAAGAGGTCCAAACTCTGACCGATAAAATCGATAAAATCGTCACCCATAAATATTGGGGGTTGCCTATTTTCGCCCTGATTATGCTGGCCATGTTCCAGCTTACCTTTACGATAGGAGAAGATTTGTTAGGTGAATTGGCGGAGCAGGCCATAGAGCTTTTGGGCGGCCTCATCGGCGGCGGCCTGGTGGCGATCAATGCCCCGGCCTGGCTTATTTCCTTTATCTCGGAAGGCGTAATCGGCGGGCTGGGCGCTGTGGTTGAATTTATTCCCCTGATCGTCATTTTGTATATGCTGATGGGGCTTTTGGAAGACAGCGGTTATATGGCCCGGGCAGCTTACGTTATGGATAACATTATGCGCTCCATCGGGCTGCAGGGAAAAAGCTTCATTTCCATGATTGTCGGTTTTGGGTGTAATGTGCCCGGTGTAATGGCCACCCGTACCTTGGAGAGTAAAAAGGATAGAATGATTGCTATTTTGATTAATCCCTTTATGTCTTGTGGTGCTAAAATACCGATTTATTTGGTCTTTATCGGGGCCTTCTTTCCCCGGCACGGCGGCTTGGTCATGTTCGCGGTTTACGCCCTGGGCATTATGGTTGCCCTGTTCATGGGTAAACTGTTTAGCAGTACTTTGTTTAAAGGGGAAACTTCCGATTTCATCTTGGAGCTGCCCCCTTACCGCAAGCCCACCTTGGGAAATGTGCTGCGCAATATGTGGGATAACGTTTCCGGATTTCTGATCAGGGCCGGTACTGTCATCTTTGCAGTTGTGAGCCTGCTGTGGGTTTTAGCCGTTTTGCCGGGGGGAGTTGAGGCCTATGGGCCCCAGAGTTTCTTGGGCAGAATCGGATTATTGATTGCCCCCATCTTCCGGCCCGCGGGTTTTGGTACCTGGCAGGCCGCTGTGGGCCTTTTTTCCGGAATTGCGGCCAAGGAGACGGTGGTGGCAACGCTGGGCATGGTTTACGCCGGTGTTGACGCCGGGGCTGAACTGGTTGCGGCGATCCGTTCCGCCTTTACACCATTGACAGCTGTTTCCTTTTTGGTTATGACGCTGCTTTATACCCCTTGTATAGCTACCTTGGCCACCATCAAAAAAGAGACCGGTTCGTTAAAATGGGCGCTTTTCACCGCTTTATATACCTTTATCATTGGCTGGACGGCGGCAGTGCTTGTGTTTCAAGTGGGGACGCTGCTCGGTTTCACATAAGCCCGGGGGGTGGGTAGATGATTAAAGAACTGCTTCTTAATTTGGAACAGGCCGATTATATCTCCAAACCCGATTTGGCGCAAAGGCTGAATCAGCCCTTGGCCATGATTGAGGCGGGCTTGGCCGATTTAGTCCGTTTGGGCTATCTCAAGCTCGATGAGGGCCTGCCCTCTTGTGAACTGCCCTGCGGAGGCTGCCCTTATGCGAAAATGTGTAATCAAGTTTCCGTCAAGATGCTTTCCATTACCGAAAAGGGTCATCTCGTTTTAGCTAAAATAAAAAACTCCTCTTAGCTGCTGCCAAGAGGAGTTTTCTTCATCGCTTTATTTGGCTGTGTCAATAGTCGCTTCGTTTTCCCCCACGTTCAGCATGATCTGCGGGCTGAGAAACCCCAAAAGTTCCCCTTTGAACAAGCCCAGATACCCGTTATTTTGGGCGTTATTGCCCATAATGCCGGTGGGCAGCCCCCGGGCGTTGTTCACCTCTATTACCCCTCCATAAAGTCCGGAGCGCAGACCGACCAGTTTGGTTTCTTTGCTTGTTCCGTTATAAAGTAACAGTGTCCCGGCCTGGCCGTCATTTTGGATCGCGGTGGTCAGATGGCCTTGGCGATTAAAGATGCCCATTGCCCCGCCATCTTCATAAGCTAAAAGCGAGACTACTCGTGCGCCGTCCGCATTGAATAATTCCAGGCTTACATTTTCTTTCTGCTGATCATATTTTAGCGATGCTACAGTATCTCCTTCGTCATTGACGACCACAATTTCTTTAGCAACAATTTTGTCTAAAAACTGCTGGGTTGCGCTGACCATATTGACACCGGTCAGGGCACAAAAGAGGGCGATAAACAGCAGTGGGTAGATAATCAACCGTTCATACTTAGACATGCAACCGCTCCTTTTTAAAGAAGGTATTGCTATCAGAATTCGAGTTCTATGTGCTAATACCTGCCCGTCGGCAGGAAAAAAGGACGGGAAGGGGAATTCACAGCTGGGATGGAACCGCGATAAGGGGGCAAGCGAGTGACGCCGATTTTTGAACCTTTCCTGATGCTTATTTTTTTGCTGCTTGCAGGTGCGGGCCTGCACCTACTTGGGCTGCTTGATCTCGATTTCAGCCGCAGATTGAGCAGGCTGGTGATCAGAGTTACCTTCCCGGCCACGCTGTTTGTTTCCATGTATAATAATATTGAATTGTCCGCTCTGCAGCGGGGTTGGATCTTTGCTGTAATCGGCCTTGCGGTCTCCATAGCCCTTGCCGTTACGGGGTACTTAAGCGGGCGTTTGTTGGGCCTGAGCGGGATGACCCTTGGTACTTATGAGATTTTATGTACTAACGGTAATAACATTTTTCTGCCCATACCTATTATCCTTACACTTTTCGGGGCGGAATACGTTGTTTACGCCGTGTTGTTTGAGCTGGGCGCTGCTTTTTATTATTGGACATACGGTGTCTCCGGCTTGCGCGGGGGACCCCGTTTCAGCGTGAAACGGCTTTTTAACGTTAACATCGCGGCTCTGCTTCTGGGGCTTACAGCCGGCCTTTTGGAAATAAGGATCTATGGCCCCATCCTGGGCGGCCTGGAGATTTTGGGCAATCTCAGCATCGGATCGGCCATGCTTATTTTAGGTTCGCTGCTTGTGGTGGCACTGCAGAGAAAAAGCTGGCGGCGCGAAGTCTGGGGCGTGGTCATCCACCGGCTTGTTTTAAGCCCCCTGATCGGGCTGCCTTTTTTGCTCTTTTTCGATTTTCCTGCTCCTCTCCGGGATATTCTGCTGCTCATGCTGGCTATGCCGCCGCTGTTAACAACCGCTTTGGTTGCGGCCAGTTTTGGTGCAGATGAAGAACTGGCCGCCCTGGGCGTTTTAGTTCCTACTATACTTAGTTTTATCATCATTCCTGTGCTGCTTACCGGCTAGATGGGGGAAACAAGAGGGGGATTAACGGTGAAGCGAAATCTTAGGTTCATTTTTGTTATTGTACTGCTGCTGTTAGTGATGGGGCACACTGTCCGGGCGCGTACGCACCGTTTCAGAGATCTGCAGATTGAAGCGCGCTTGGGTGCCGACGGCTTGGTGCGTGTCACGGAAAAACATACTGTGGAATTTAACGGAAAATTCACGGGCATGTTCCAGTGGATTGATACCTCACGGGGTGTGGAAGTACGGGATATTACCGTCTCCGAACACTCACAGCATTACACCCGCCTAGAGCAGGATTCGCCCGGGCCGACCGGTACCTATTACGTGCGCAGGCGGGACGATGAGGTTTATGTGGACTGGAGTTTTGAGGCGCAGGATGAAACCCGTGTTTTCGAGCTGAGCTATGTTTTGGAGAACGTGGTTTTAAAGCACAATGATGTTGCTGAATTCTATTATCAATTTCTCGGTGACAAATGGGAAGAGCCCAGGGACAATGTGTTGGTTACGCTGCATTTACCCCACGGGGCACAGATCGATGAAATATTGGCCTGGGGCCACGGTCCGCGGGAGGGTTCAGTCAGCATCGTTTCGCCCAGCGAAATTGTCTGGGAAGTCAGTCCCATCCCCGCCCGCACGTTTGTGGAAGGGCGAGTCGTTTTTCCCACCAGGCTGGTACCCCTGGCGAAACGAACGACCAACAAGGCGGCCTTGGAGACAATTGTGGCTGAAGAAGAGGGCAGGGTACTGCGGCGGGAGCGGCGGGAAAAACTGAAAAAGGTTGATCCCTATACAGCACTTTTTGCCGTGGCGATCTTTTACTTGCTGAACGTGTATATCTGGCATAATTACGCCAAACCCCACCCGGGCTACGGAGAAAAGTACTGCAAAGAATTACCCGCCAATTACGCACCGGCGGAATTGGGCGTGCTTTTTGGCCGGTTTGTGGATGGAAAAACCTTCATTGCCACTATCTTAGACCTAGCGCGCCGCGGCTATTTAACGATTGAAGAAAAGGTTGGCGTGCACGGGAAAAGGGGCAAGGAGAAGGCGACCTACGAATTTGTTCGCACGCAGAGCGATGCCCCCGAAGCTCATGGGCTTGCAGCCCACGAACAGCGCCTGCTGGCCTTCCTCTTTGACAAAAGTGGAGAGGGCCGCATTACACTGGCGGAAATTGAAGAATCGGCCCGCAAACAGAAGAAAGAATTCCGTGCCTTTTGGAAAGAATGGAGCGAGGAGATTAAAGAGGCAGGTAAACAGCGCGGCTTTTTCGAACGCAACAAACGGGCCGGTCTGTTTTTTATCCCCACTATCTTAATTTTCCTGGTGTCGATCCTGCCCTTCAGCCAGGCGATGGTGTTTACGGGTGCCGCCTGCATCGCCATGGGCGTGCTCACCTTGGTGTTAACTGCGGTTGCTTTGGACCGGCGTTCGCCCGGGGGAAATATGGAATACACAAAATGGCGGGCTTTTCGCCGCTATTTAAAGGACTTTTCCCGTTTGGACATCAGCCGCATCGGCTCGCTGGGCATCTGGGAAGAGTATGTTCCTTACGCATTCATTCTTGGTGTTGCTGATCGGGTGATCAAGCAATTGGAAGTGGCCTTTCCCAATTTGGAAGACGGCGGTTATCGTTTCGGCGGCAACTGGTTCATCTACCATCACACTTTCGGAACAAGCAATTTTTCGCAGCTGACCAAAACAATGGATGCTTCCCTAACCCAAACTATTTCCAGTACCGGCACGGGCGGCAGTTTTTCGGGCGGTGGCGGTGGCGGTTTTGGCGGTGGCGGCGGCGGTGTGCGCTGAGTGCATGCCGCCAACCTAAGCGGATGCGGCCGCACACACCGAAACGGCCGGTATAATGTATTGGCGCAGGCCCACAAACTCTTTATCCGCCCCGGTTAACACAATTA
>CAZVDE010000049.1:0-12506 GCA_964626065.1 uncultured Clostridiaceae bacterium
CCCGGCCGTGCAGTTTGGGAACCGCTGCGTCAGCAGCGAAAACTGCAACGGACAATTGGCCGAGAAAGACAATGGGTGAGCGGCAGGCTGATTGTGCCAATTGTCCGCAAACCCCACTTCTATCTCCCCGGCCGTGCAGTTTGAGAAGCTTGCTGAACAAACTGCAACGGACAATTGGCCGAGAAAGACAACGGGTGAGCTGCGGGTTGGTTGTGCCAATTGTCCGCAACCTCCGGCATCATCGCATTCTCTTTATTTTTTTCATTTGCGCCACAAGGGGAAAAGCGATCCGAAGGGACCACTTTTCCCGCTCGGCAGCCTAGTTTGTTTTTCAGTTTTAAGCAAGAATCTTAGTTACTACACCGGCGCCAACTGTGCGGCCGCCTTCGCGGATGGCGAAACGCAGGCCTTCTTCCATCGCGATGGGAGTGATCAGTTCACCGATTAAAAGGGTGTTGTCGCCGGGCATAATCATCTCAGTGCCTTCGGGCAGCTCCACGATGCCCGTTACGTCCGTAGTACGGAAATAGAACTGAGGGCGATAACCATCGAAAAACGGTGTGTGCCGGCCCCCTTCTTCCTTAGACAGAACGTAAACCTCACTCTCGAAACGAGTGTGGGGGGTAATGGAACCGGGCTTAGCTAAAACTTGGCCCCGCTCAATTGATTCGCGCTCCACGCCGCGCAACAAAATGCCCACGTTGTCGCCTGCTTGAGCCTGATCCAACAGTTTGCGGAACATCTCCACACCGGTGGCAACTGTCTTTCTCGTATCTGTCAAGCCCACGATAGAAACCTCGTCGCCCACTTTAATCGTACCGCGCTCCACACGTCCGGTGGCAACTGTGCCGCGGCCCGTAATGGTGAACACGTCTTCAACGGGCATCAGGAAAGGCTTGTCAATTTCCCGCTCAGGCGTGGGGATATACTCGTCCACCGCATCCATCAGTGCCTGCAGCCGATCGCACCACTCGCCGGGTGCATCCGCTTCAAGCTCTTCTAGAGCTTTCAGTGCACTACCGCTGAGAACGGGAATATCGTCGCCGGGGAAATCATATTCGCTCAAAAGTTCGCGTACTTCCATTTCCACCAGTTCAAGCAGTTCTTCATCGTCAACCATGTCCGCTTTGTTCAGCCAAACCACAATGGCCGGAACGCCCACTTGGCGGGCAAGGAGAATGTGCTCGCGGGTCTGAGGCATGGGGCCGTCTGCGGCGGAAACAACCAAAATGGCTCCGTCCATCTGGGCCGCCCCGGTAATCATGTTCTTAACATAGTCCGCGTGCCCCGGGCAGTCTACGTGAGCGTAGTGGCGCTGCTCCGTTTCGTATTCAACGTGGGAAGTATTGATCGTAATGCCCCGTTCTTTCTCTTCGGGAGCATTGTCAATCTCTTCGAACTTTTTGATCTGGGTCTGGCCCCCGCGGCTTAAAAGCATGGTGATGGCCGCTGTCGTTGTTGTCTTACCGTGGTCTACGTGACCTACCGTGCCCACGTTCACGTGGGGCTTTGTTCTTTCAAATTTTTGTTTTGCCATTTTTCTTCCTCCTTAATATTCGGAAATAAAATTTATTGTCATACGCCAATTGAATTTTTAATTTCCTCCGCCAAGCTCTGGGGAACTTGTTCATAATACGCAAAACTCATGGTGTGCTGGGCCCTTCCCTGCGTTAACGACCTCAGCACGGTGGCATAACCAAACATCTCCGCCAGCGGAACATGGCTCTTGACAATTTGAGTGTTCCCCCGAGGCTCAATGCCTTCGATTTTGCCGCGCCGAGAGTTAATATCCCCGATTACATCCCCCAAGAAGTCATCGGGCGTAACCACCTCGAGCGCCATCATGGGTTCCAATAATGTAGGGCTTGCTTTGCGGCACGCTTCTTTGAACCCCATAGAACCGGCAATTTTAAAAGCCAATTCCGAAGAGTCCACCTCGTGGTAAGAACCATCCACTGCCGCCACCTTCACGTCAATGACGGGATAACCCGCCACAACCCCGCTCAGCATTGCTTCTTTAACACCGTCTTCGACTGCACTGATGTATTCGCGAGGCACTGCCCCGCCCACAATTTTACTGGTGAATTCAAAGCCGGCACCTGACTCATTAGGTTCCACTTCCAGCTGAATGTGGCCGTACTGGCCCCTTCCACCCGTCTGACGGATGAATTTGCCTTCCGCTTCAACCGCTTTGGTAATCGTTTCTCTGTAAGCCACCTGCGGTTTGCCGATATTGGCCTCCACCTTGAACTCCCTCAGTAGGCGGTCCACAATTACTTCCAGATGCAGTTCGCCCATACCGGCAATGATCGTCTGCCCGGTCTCTTCATCGCCGAACACCTTAAAGGTTGGATCTTCCTCGGCCAAACGCTGCAGCGCCAAACCCAGTTTATCCTGATCAGCCTTGGATTTGGGCTCCACTGCCAGATTGATTACCGGTTCCGGGAAAACTACTGTCTCAAGTAAGATTGCGTTCTTCTCTTCTGCCAAGCTGTCGCCTGTGGAAGTATCCCGTAAGCCCACAACTGCGACTATGTCGCCCGAATGGGCTATTTTTAGGTCTTCCCGATGATTGGCGTGCATAAGTAGGATGCGACCCACCCGTTCCCGTCTGCCTGTGTTCACATTCAGAACATAACTGCCTGAATTTAGCGTTCCAGAATAGACGCGTAAAAATGCTAACCTACCAACATAAGGATCAGCCATAATCTTAAAGATAAGCCCCGAAAAAGATTCTGTATCGTTTAAAGCCCGTGTATCCGTATCACCCGTTGCGGGATTCTCGCCGCTGACAGGCGGCAAATCGCTAGGTGAAGGCAGATAGGATATTACCGCATCCAGCAGAAGCTGAACGCCTTTATTTTTGAAAGACGAACCACAAAGCACGGGAATTAATTCGACCGCTATACAAGCTTTGCGCAGAGCGGTGCGCAGCTCCTGCGGGGTAATTTTTTCACCCTCCAGAAACTTCAACATCAGCTCGTCGTCTGTCTCCGCGATCTTTTCCAGCAAAACCTGCCGAGCAAACTCAACATCGTCCAGAACCTCCGCCGGGATTTCGCCCTCCTCGGAACTGCCGAGGTCATCCACATAAAAATGGGCTTTCATTTCAATCAGATCCACAATCCCGCGGAAGGTATCCTCAACGCCGATAGGCCATTGGATAGCTACCGGATTTGCGCCTAGACGTTCGGCGATCATATCCAGGCCGCGCTGAAAATCAGCGCCCACCCGATCCATCTTGTTGACGTATGCCAGGCGCGGCACATGATATTTATCTGCTTGGCGCCAAACTGTTTCAGACTGCGGTTCCACTCCGCCTACAGAACAGAAGACGGCCACCGCACCATCTAACACCCGCAAAGAACGCTCAACTTCCACAGTAAAGTCCACGTGGCCGGGCGTATCAATAATGTTAATCCGATGCCCTTTCCAGTGGCAAGTAGTTGCCGCGGAGGTAATCGTGATCCCCCGTTCACGCTCTTGGGCCATCCAATCCATGGTTGCCCCGCCCTCGTGTGTTTCACCTATCTTATGGACTTTCCCGGTATAGAAAAGGATTCTCTCAGTGGTTGTGGTTTTACCTGCATCTATGTGGGCCATGATTCCTATATTTCTTGTGTTTTCAATTGAAAACTCTCTACCCACTTTTTTACTCCTCCTAGCCGAATACAACTATCATACCTCGTACACCCGGTGGCACTACCACCTATAATGGGCAAAAGCTTTGTTCGCTTCCGCCATGCGGTGCACATCTTCTTTCTTTCGCACAGCGCCGCCTTGATTATTCGCGGCATCCATTAATTCAGCCGCCAATCTCTCCGTCATTGTCTTTTCACCACGGAGCCGGGCGTGCTGAACTAGCCAACGCAGTGCCAGTGCCTGCCGCCTATCGGAACGCACCTCTACCGGAACCTGGTAGGTAGCGCCGCCTACGCGGCGAGGTTTTACCTCCACAACCGGCATCACGTTATTCATTGCCTGATCCAAAATTTCCATTGCCTTGGTGCCTGTCGTTTCTTCAGCCTGCCGCAAAGCATCGTACATTATGGATTCGGCAGTTCCCCTTTTGCCGTCAAGCATGAGGGCATTGATGAATTTGGTTACTAACTTGTTGTCATATAAAGAATCTGCCAGGACATCCCGCTTGGGAACACTTCCCTTTCTTGGCATCGGTTTTCACCCCTTTATGCACAAAATCCATGCTATTTTACTTAGGTCTTTTAGCACCGTATTTGGAACGAGCCTGGCGCCTGTCCGCTACACCGGCCGCATCTAACGTACCCCTGACAACGTGGTAGCGTACGCCCGGCAAGTCTTTAATCCTACCGCCGCGAATCAAGACCACGCTATGTTCCTGCAAGTTGTGGCCTTCACCAGGGATATAGGAAGTCACCTCTATACCATTTGTTAATCTGATCCTAGCCACCTTGCGGAGAGCTGAGTTGGGCTTTTTCGGCGTAGCTGTGTACACCCTTGTGCAAACCCCCCTCTTTTGCGGCGCGCCCTTTTTGTTGTATACCACTTGATCACGGAGTGTGTTCTGGGTATAACCCAAGGCGGGTGCGGCGCTTTTGGATTTTTGCGCTTTACGGCCTTTTCTTACCAATTGGTTAATAGTTGGCACTATAGATAACCTCCCTTCATCTAACTAGATCCTATTTTCAGGACTGCAGCAACGGCTGAGCCCACTTCAATGGAGCAGGCCTTGCCAAGCTCAGCCATGGACTCTATTTCAATAATGCCTATCCCCTGCCGCTCACATACGTCGCGGATCGGGGAAGTGACACGACAATCCGCATCCCGAGCTAGGTACACCAGCTCAATCTGCCCATTTTGGATAGCCTTTAACGTCTGTTTTGCGCCCACTACTTTCGGCGATTCAGCAAGTCTGTGCGGCATCTGGGCCTCCCCCTTACTCAGAGATCCCGCAGGGGAAGCCCCTGCGGGCAGCACTAGCAAATTATATCATTGACTTTGATCTCTGTCAATCGAATTCGGCAAACTTTCGTTTAGGTGGAAGCCAGCTCCAGTTCGGCTTCTTCAACCTCTTCCTCTTCCCGTTCCTCCTGCCCTTCCACCTCGATGCTCACATCGCGGTAGCGAGCGAGGCCGGTACCGGCCGGAATCAATTTGCCAATAATCACGTTTTCTTTCAAGCCCAACAGTTTATCAAGGCGCCCCTTAATGGAAGCTTCCGTAAGAACCCTGGTGGTCTCTTGGAAGGAGGCCGCCGAGAGGAAACTATCCGTTGCCAGCGATGCCTTGGTAATTCCCAACAGCACGGGCTGGGCCTGGGCCGGCTGGCCGCCGTCCGCTTCTGCTTTTCGGTTTTCCTCTTGGAATTCAAACACATCGACCAAAGAGCCGGGAAGCATGAGCGTATCGCCCGAATCTTCAACTTTATACTTACGCAGCATCTGGCGGACGATAACCTCGATGTGCTTATCGTTAATATTTACCCCTTGTGAACGATAAACTTCCTGTACCTCTTGGACTAGGTATTCTTGAACAGCCAGCACACCTTGTACCGTTAAGATGTCATGGGGGTTGACCGGGCCTTCCGTAATCCTATCGCCCGCGGCAATTTCATCGCCGTCCCTAACCCGCAAGCGGGCGCCATAGGGGATCGTATAGCTCTTTTCGCCATCCTGCCCCGACACAATGGCCTTGCGCACGCCTTTGTTTTCGGTAAATTTCAGTGTGCCCGCAATTTCGGAAATGATCGCTTGCCCTTTAGGCTTCCGAGCTTCAAAGAGCTCCTCTACTCTGGGCAGGCCGGCCGTAATGTCATCTCCGGCAACGCCGCCGGTATGGAAAGTCCGCATCGTCAACTGTGTACCGGGCTCCCCGATGGACTGGGCGGCAACTATGCCCACCGCTTCTCCCACATCCACCAAGCTGCCGTTGGCCAGATTGCGGCCGTAGCACTGGACGCAGACACCGTAACGAGTGTTGCAGGCCAGTACTGAGCGGATCTTGACTTCTTCAATTCCCGCATTTTCAATGCGCTGCGCAGTATCATCGTCTATCATTTCCTGCGAGTCGACGAGAATTTCACCCGTCTGCGGATTGACAACCGTCTCTAAAGCAACTCTGCCCGCCAGACGTTCCCAGAGCGGTTCGATGATCGTTTCCCGCTCGCCCGAAATTTCCGTAATGGCCCGGACCACAATGCCCTCTTCGGTATTGCAGTCCTGCTCGCGAACGATGACATCCTGCGAGACATCCACCAGCCTGCGAGTGAGGTAACCGGAGTCCGCGGTTTTAATGGCGGTATCCGCCAGGCCTTTACGAGTTCCGTGGCTGGAAATGAAATACTCCAGTACGGTAAGGCCTTCCCGGAAGTTAGCTTTAATGGGAATTTCGAATGTCTTGCCCGTCGGGTCCGCAACAAGGCCGCGCATTCCGGCCAACTGGCTGATTTGCGCTTCATTGCCCCTAGCACCGGAGATAGCCATCATATAAACGGGATTGAACCGATCAAAGTTGGCCAGCATTTCGTCTGTAACCTCTTCTTTGGTTCGGGTCCAGACAGAACACACCCTCTGGTAGCGCTCTTCCGGTGTGAGCAGGCCTCTGCGGAATTGAGTCTCAATCATTTCCACTTCATCTTCCGCCTGGCGGATCTTATCATGTTTACCGGTGGGAACAACAATATCCGCTACCGATACGGAAGTACCCGATTTGGTGCTGTACTTGAAGCCCAACTGCATGACCCGGTCTAACACTTGAGCCGTTTCTTGAGCACCGACTTTTTTATAAAGTTCGTCAACGAGCAGGCTTAAGCTCTTCTTATCAAGCTCGTGGTTAATATACTCAACACTTTCAGGCAAAATACTATTGATGAACAATCGGCCCGGTGTTGTCTCCAACCGGGTTTTTTCTTCATCGTCTAAGCGAAGCGTGATCAAAGCATGCAGGCTTATGGAACCTCCGTGGTAAGCGTGGCTCACCTCGTCGACTGAACCGAAATAACGCCCTTCGCCTTTTGCCCCCGGCCTATGGGCCGTGAGGTAGTAAAGCCCGATTACCATGTCCTGATTTGGCGTTACGATGGGCCTGCCGCTTGAGGGCACCAAGATATTATTTGTAGAGAGCATGAGCATCCGCGCCTCTGCCTGCGCTTCGGCGGAAAGGGGCACGTGCACAGCCATTTGGTCACCGTCAAAGTCCGCGTTATAGGCGGTGCAGACCAAGGGGTGCAGCTGAATAGCCTTGCCTTCCACCAAGACCGGTTCAAAAGCCTGAATGCCCAAACGGTGCAAGGTGGGGGCCCTGTTTAACAAGACCGGATGCTCTTTAATAACATCTTCCACCACGTCCCAGACCTCGTCCCGGACCCGATCGACCATCTTTTTGGCACTCTTAATGTTATGGGCCAACTCCCTTTCGACCAGCTCTTTCATGACAAAGGGTTTGAACAATTCTAAGGCCATTTCTTTGGGCAGCCCACACTGGTGCATCTTTAATTTGGGCCCCACCACAATTACGGAACGCCCCGAGTAGTCAACCCGTTTGCCTAAGAGGTTTTGGCGGAAACGCCCCTGTTTGCCCTTGAGCATGTCGCTTAGGGACTTAAGGGGGCGATTGCCCGGACCCGTTACAGCCCTGCCGCGGCGCCCATTATCAATGAGGGCGTCCACTGCTTCCTGCAGCATGCGCTTTTCATTGCGGACAATAATGTCCGGGGCACCCAGCTCCAAAAGCCTTTTCAGGCGGTTGTTCCGATTGATCACTCGCCGATACAGATCATTTAAGTCGCTGGTGGCAAACCTGCCCCCGTCGAGTTGGACCATGGGCCGCAGTTCAGGCGGAATCACGGGAATAACATCTAAAATCAGCCATTCCGGCCTGTTTCCCGATGTGCGGAACGCTTCCGCCACTTCCAGGCGGCGCACGGCGCGCACCCGCCTCTGGCCCGAACTATCCGCGATTTCCTTGCGCAGTTCAGCACTCATCTCATCTAAATCAAGCTCTTCCAAAAGGGTCTTGACCGCTTCAGCACCGATGCCGGCCTTAAAACCGCCGGGGTAGCGATCCCGGTATTCGCGGAATTCACCTTCGCTGAGCAGCTGTTTTTTCGTCAATCCGGTGTCACCCGGTTCAATAACTATATAAGAAGCAAAATAAAGTACTTTTTCCAGAGTCCGCGGTGATAAATCAAGAATTAACCCCATGCGGCTCGGAATTCCCTTAAAAAACCAAATATGAGAAACGGGGGCGGCCAATTCGATATGGCCCATCCGCTCCCGGCGTACCTTAGCCCGAGTTACTTCAACCCCGCAGCGATCGCAGACAATTCCCTTGTACCGCACACGTTTGTATTTGCCGCAGTGGCATTCCCAGTCCCGGGTGGGCCCAAAAATTTTCTCGCAAAAAAGCCCCTCCCGCTCCGGTTTAAGTGTACGATAGTTGATTGTTTCCGGCTTTTTAACTTCGCCGCTGGACCAAGCCCGGATCTGCTCCGGTGACGCTAGGCCGATTCGAATTCGATCGAAATTATTGACATCCAGCAAGGGCTATCCCTCCTTTTGCCTAAGCCTCATCAGCATCGTCATCATCATCTGAGAAATCAACTAAATCATCGTCTAGCGAGAAATCATCATCGTCAAGATCATCGAAAGCATCGTCTAGATCGTCATCCGAATCTTCATTCGAATCGTCGTTGAAATTTTCGTCCGCGAAGTCATCATCATCGTCATCCGCGACATCGTCTTCATCTAGATCCGGTTCTTCATCCGCCTCGTCGTCATCATCGTCCCGCGCGGCCCGCTTTTTTTGACTGCCGGGGCGAGGAGAGCGGGTAATGCTGGTGCTGGTGCTCCGGCCCTGAATATCGATACCCAGTTCTCGGGCCATTTCGCTAATATCCTCTTCTTCTTCTTTGATCTCGATTTCCTGCTCATTTTCGCCAAGCACGCGAACGTCCAAGGCCAAACTCTGCAGTTCTTTGATGAGTACCCTAAACGATTCGGGCACCCCGGGTTCGGGGATGTTCTCACCTTTAACGATTGCCTCGTACGTTTTCACCCTGCCCACAACATCATCTGATTTCACAGTTAAAATTTCCTGCAGCGTGTACGCTGCTCCATAAGCCTCTAAGGCCCACACTTCCATCTCACCGAACCGCTGCCCGCCAAATTGTGCTTTGCCACCCAGCGGCTGCTGAGTTACTAACGAGTAGGGCCCTGTAGAACGGGCGTGAATTTTATCGTCCACTAAGTGGGCTAATTTAATCATATATATAATCCCCACCGTAACGGGATTATCAAAGGGCTCGCCCGTGCGGCCATCGTAAAGAATTGTTTTGCCGTCCGGGGACATGCCCGCCTTTTCCATCGTCTTAATAACTTCCGTTTCACTGGCGCCGTCAAAAACAGGCGTTGCCACATGAATGCCCAACAGCCGGGCTGCCATACCTAAGTGGGTTTCCAAAACCTGGCCGATGTTCATCCGCGACGGTACACCAAGCGGGTTGAGAACGATCTGCACCGGCGTGCCATCAGGTAAAAACGGCATATCTTCCACAGGCATGATCCGGGAGATTACACCCTTGTTACCGTGGCGGCCGGCCATTTTATCGCCTTCCGAAATTTTCCGTTTTTGCGCCACATAGCAGCGGACCAGCCTGTTTACTCCCGGAGATAGTTCGTCACCATCGTCGCGAGCGAAAACCTTAACATCAACGACTATGCCCCCTTCACCGTGGGGCACCCGCAGCGAAGTATCCCGCACCTCGCGGGCTTTCTCTCCGAAAATTGCGCGCAGTAAGCGCTCTTCCGCCGTAAGTTCCGTTTCGCCCTTAGGGGTTACCTTGCCAACCAAGATATCACCCGGTTTAACCTCGGCCCCGATGCGCACTATACCGCGATCGTCCAAGTTTTTCAGGCTGTCTTCGCCCACGTTGGGGATATCTCTGGTGATCTCCTCCGGGCCCAGTTTAGTATCTCGAGCCTGCGCTTCATATTCCTCAATATGAATAGAGGTGAAAACATCTTCTTTAACCAGCTCTTCACTGAGTAAAATCGCGTCCTCGTAATTGTATCCCTCCCAGGGGATAAAGGCTACAACCACGTTGCGCCCCAGGGCTAACTCGCCCAAATCCGTTGACGGGCCGTCCGCCAAAAGGTCCCCCTTCTTAATTCTCTGGCCCACTGCACAGCGCGCTTTTTGGTTAATGCTCGTGCCTTGGTTGGAACGCTCAAATTTGCTCAGCCTATACCTGTCCCTGCCCAGTGCGGTCTTAACGACAATCTCTCGCGCCGAGACACTTTCCACAACGCCGTCGTTTTTGGCCAATAAGACCGCGCCCGAATCAACTGCAACTTTATACTCCATGCCTGTACCGACTAGGGGTGCCTCCGATTCTAAAAGAGGCACTGCCTGACGCTGCATGTTGGCACCCATCAAGGCTCTGGCGCCATCATCGTTTTCCAGAAACGGAATTAAAGCGGTGGCAACACTCACCGTCTGTTTAGGCGAAACGTCCATGTATTCCACCGCATTTACCGGCACGTTCTTGATCTCTTCCCGTTCCCGCACCGTTACCTTAGACCTAACAAAATGATTGTCATCCGTCGTCTTTTCATTGGCTTGGGCAACCCTAAAGTTGTCTTCCTCATCGGCGGTCAAATATTCTATTTCGTCCGTAACGACCCCATCTTCCACGATTTGATAGGGTGTTTCAATAAACCCGTATTTATTGATCCGCGAATAGGTGGTCAAGGCACCAATCAAGCCAATGTTCGGACCTTCCGGTGTTTCAATGGGGCACATGCGCCCATAGTGGGAATGGTGCACGTCGCGCACTTCAAAACCGGCCCGATCTCTAGATAAACCGCCCGGCCCCAGGGCACTGAGGCGGCGTTTGTGCGTCAATTCGGCCAGCGGATTTGTTTGATCCATAAATTGAGACAGCTGGCTGGAGCCGAAGAATTCTTTAATAGCCGCGACCACAGGCCTAATATTAATCAAGGCCTGGGGCGTGATAATCTCCACATCCTGAATGGTCATGCGTTCTCTCACAACCCGCTCCATCCTGCTGAGGCCGATGCGGAATTGATTTTGCAAAAGCTCGCCCACACTCTTGAGGCGGCGATTGCCCAAATGATCAATGTCATCAACATTGCCGACGTCATAAGATAAACCAACCATGTAATTCACCGCGGCCAAGATATCCTCGGGGGTAATGGTTGTCACATTTTCTTCGGGCTGCCCGTTGGAAAACAACCGCAGCTCCTGGCCCTCACGGGTGGTCACTAAAACGGAATTGACGCCCGCGTCGTAAACCTTTTCCGCTTGTTTACGAGTAATGCGCTGGCCCGGTTCCACTAGCAGTTCGCCCGTGCGGGAATCAACGATGTTTTCACCCGAAATTCTGCCAACCAGTCGTTCCGTAAGGCGCAGCTTTTTGTTTATTTTATAACGGCCCACCCCCGCCAAATCATAGCGTTTGGGCTCATAAAAGAGCGTCGAAAACAGGCCCCGGGCGCTTTCTTCCGTGGGCGGCTCCCCGGGCCGCAGGCGTTTATAAATTTCTATCAAAGCATCCGCCTCTGATTGGGTACTGTCTTTCTCTAATGTGGCGACAATACCCGGAGCGTTGTGAAACGCCTCAATGATAGCCTGGTTGCTGCCCAGGCCAACAGCGCGCAGTAAAACGGTAACTGGCAGTTTACGAGTTCTGTCAATCCTAACCCACAGCACATCGTTGGAGTCAGTGTCGAACTCGAGCCAGGCCCCCCGATTGGGAATAATACTGGCGGAATATAAATTCTTGCCGCTGGTATCCACCGAGTAATTAAAATAAACGCCGGGCGATCTGACCAATTGACTGACGACTACACGTTCTGAACCATTAATAATAAAAGTGCCTTGCTCCGTCATTAACGGAAAATCTCCCATGAAAACCTCTTGTTCCTTGACTTCGCCAGTTTCCTTATTGACCAATCTGACCCGGGCACGCAGAGGTACCGCATAGGTTACATCGCGATCCTTGCACTCTTCCACGCTGTACTTTGGTTCTCCAAATTTGTACTCCATGAACTCCAAGACGAGATTGCCCGTGAAATCCTGAATCGGTGAAACATCATCTAATGTCTCCCTCAAACCGGTGTGTAAAAACCATTGGTACGATTTGTGCTGAATTTCAATTAAGTTGGGCATTTCCAGGACCTCGCGAATTTTCCCGAAATCTTCGCGTTTCCGTACCGCTTGCTGCCTAGCTTCTACCAAGGGCGCTCACCTCTCCTTTTGGTGTCCTAAAACATGATGAAAAGCAAGGGTAGTACCCCTCGCTTTTCTATTCGTTTTTTTACCTGCCGAATTTTTTCCCTAAATAGCAGGAATTCTCATGGCTATGTTGAATAAAGATATTAAGTAGGTAAATTTTCCTCTTTTACCACTAATCTATGATACCACAAGGGGGTTTTGTTGTCAAGCCTCTTGTGTATCAAATGCTGACTTAAAAACATGTTAAAAACCAAGGGACTTCCCCACCGGGA
>CAZVDE010000050.1:0-12152 GCA_964626065.1 uncultured Clostridiaceae bacterium
GCCTTTCTCTTCCTACCTTGTGCGAATTAGGGTATAATGATAGTATTAGACGGGTCCGCGCCGGTACCGCTCGGTTACTAGCACCGTTATTAGAAGTTGTGTGCGCCCTAAGGAGGATGGTTAATGCTCAAAGACTTTTTCGGCACATTTAAAAGCCTCACACCGATTGTATTTGGTTTATTATTTTTCCAAATTCTCATTCTAAAAAAACCGTTGGATAAACCCCAATCCTTCTTTGGCGGTTATCTGCTCAGTCTGCTTGGCCTTTTTCTTTTCCTGAAGGGGTTGACCCTATGCCTGCTGCCCTTGGGCCACAGTGTTGGGGAAAGCCTGCCTGTTTTGGACAATAAATTTTGGATTATCGCGGTGGGGTTTGTCATCGGCTACCTCGCTACTCTAGCTGAACCGGCGCTGCACGCTTTGGCCATGGAGGCGGAAGAAATTTCGGTGGGTGCCCTGCCTAAACAGGTACTGATTCAGGCGGTGGCCATCGGTTTTGGTACCGGGATGGCTTTAGGCATTGCTAAGATTTTATTCCAGATCTCATCTACTACAATTATTATTCCTCTTGTATTTATCACCATCATCTTAACTTATTTCGCCCCGGAAGGGATTGTGGGGATTGCCTTTGATTCTGCCAGCGCCACCACCGGGCCGATCAACATTCCCATCAACATGGCGGTGGCCATCGGCTTGTCCAGGGTTTTGGCCTCAACCGACCCGTTATCTGCCGGTTTCGGGCTGGTGGGCCTCACATCTTTGGGGGCCGCGGTAAGCGTTTTAATTCTAGGTATCATTACGGGTATTTAAACTCGGGGAAGGAGTGTAAAGCGTGGATTATATCGCAATTTTCGTCATAGTGGAAAGAGGTAAGGCGGATCACATAGTAGATGAAGCTAAAAAAGTGGGCGCGGTGGGAGCCACCATCTTTTACGCCCGAGGCACGGGCGAAAAGGAGTTTCAAAAATTCTTTAACCTGCACGTAGAATCTTCCAAGGAGATCATCCTCATTCTCACGCCGGAAGACAAAAAACAGCCCATCGTGGACTGCCTGGTTGAAGCGGGCAAGCTGGATGATCCCGGCGCGGGCATCCTCTTTACCGTTCCGGTGGGGGAGTTATTGGGCTTACACCACCGGGAAAGCATTAATAGGGATTAGGCCTGCATTGGCCCAATCCGCTGCAAGGGGGGCAGCCCGGTGAAAAAAATGGGACCGTTTGTCATAACTTTCTTGGTGGCTTTTTTACTGGCGAAGATTTTGGCCAGCATTTTCAACTTCGCCGGTTTCAGCTTAGACGATCCGCAGCTTTTACTGCTCGGGCTGGACCTTCTGTTTTGGGCCGCGAGCTGGGCGGTGAGCTTCATTGTCTATGCAACGGTGCGAGACGCGATTAGGACGAAAAGGCAAAGAAAGCAAGCGAGGCAAAAGGCGGAAGAAGGCGAATTTGAGCCCATGCCTTAAACTCGCACGCTAAGCAGGTTGTGTTTTAACGCGGCCTGCTTTTTATAATTCATAAAGGCCCGAAAACAAGACAAACAGGCCCAAGCCGCAGGCCGCTAAGGCCAAGAAAGCCGAACCTACCGCTGCAAGTTTGGACCCCTCCCGCCAATTGTATCCGGCGAAGCTGAACATATAAAGCAGCATGGCCAACAGCCCTACTGCGCTTAAGTATCTCACGGGCATCCCCCCGGACTAAAGCACGATCTGCCTGCCTGTACGGCGGATCGCCGCTTTGACTTCTACCGTGATTTCGGCGTTTTGAAAGCGTTCGTTCCAGTTGAAATTCTCTGCCGCTGGCACGGTCAAGAAATCTTTAGTGGTATGATTGCCGAACATAAATACGTCTACGTTTAAACTCTGGCAGTTCCTTATTACATCTTCAATGCCTGTCTTGACGATTGTTTGAAATTTCTCCTCTAAAAGGCCTTTTAAAGGCTGCTGTTCGTAGTGCAGTTTGCTTTGTACCGCCAGCAGGTCTAAATCGAGCCGGACAGCGACATCTATCAAGGCCTTGTTTCCTTGCAGTTCCACTCTAATCCGCGGTTCTCTCAGCGCCCGCACATCTAATGGGATGATCAAGTCGGGCTGCTTCGGATCTTCCATCGTAAAGAAACCCCGCCGAAATTCGCCGCGCACCATGAGCAAAAACCGAGTCTGATCGCCATTTAATTCCCCCACCATTTCTCCATCGCGAAAAAGGGCGGTGCCGAAAAACTCAACTTTTCCTTCACCGGCCCGAGGCAGCGCCCCCGCCAGATATTGCCCGCCGGTTTGAAATTGAGTGCCCCAGGGTTCCCCTTCCTTAGGTAGGGATTTGAAGTCGTTGAGCGCGGCCAAAGTAGCTATGGGCTGGTAGTAGGGGGAGTTGAGCGCGGTGTAAAAATGGTTTAGGGTAACAACGGGGGAAAGTCCCGTGTTTTTACTTTCTCGGCCTAAAAACTGCAGATCTTCCGAAACGGAACTGCCCGCAAAGGGCGCCACACCCTCTAAGAAATCCTGCGCTGCGCCTTTTACAACCAAGACCCGCGCCGATTTGCGGATCTGCCTGAAACGAATGATGGGCATGATATAATTGTCCACCAATCCCGAGGCGGCCAGTTCTTCCGAAAAAATAATCGTTTGGGCATGTGTAAAGGATAGGCGGCGGGGAATTGCTGAATTTAGCATATCGATGCCGGTAAAAAAAGAGGGGGCATCAAT
This sequence comes from uncultured Clostridiaceae bacterium, assembly GCA_964626065.1. Taxonomy (GTDB): domain Bacteria; phylum Bacillota; class Limnochordia; order Darwinibacteriales; family Darwinibacteriaceae; genus UBA3910. The sequence continues at coordinate 2,702 of CAZVDE010000050.1, forward strand.
GACGATGGTATCTTCTTTCGAAGAACGCTCCTGGCGGGATACTCCCGCGTCTTCGCCGCCGCCCGTCAATTCTTCTAAGGAAGAAAAAAGCAGTGTCAGCCGCCACTTATCAGCCAGGCCCCGATCTACCCCTATTGCCCAAACGTGCAGCATTTCATCGGGATCGAATGCATCCCAGCACGATGTGAGCAGTAAGGCAATCAGCAAAAGGAAAAGGGGTGCTGCCTTTTTAAGCATCGGCATTGACCCCCTTTTTGCGGATCACCGCCACGATTAGGGCCACCAAGGGCAGAACAAAAAACGGTATCGAACCAAACTTGCGAATGAATTCCACCTCGCCTAAAATTACCGAGATCACATCGGTGTGCATTAAAGAAGTCGCGAATAGCACAACTGAGCCCGCCAAGACGATGGGTTTTTTATCTGTGATGCGAAACATTTTACAGTACAGCCAGACGAAAGAATAAAAGAGGACGGTTGTGGAGATCAGTGTGGAAATCATCCAAATGAAAAGGAAAATTGTCTCCACCCTCTGCAGTGTGCTCCCGTAATCGATGAGTGCCGCCATTTCCAGCATGGGGGCGGTGATTTCCTTAGCAATGTAGTAGGGGAAGGTCAGGGTAAACAGCAGTAGGGAGAAGGAAACCAGCAGCGCCGCCAGGGCCAGGCTGATCAGCCCCTCTTTTTTGATGTTTTCCAAACCCTGAAATGATTTGGCAAAAACAGCCAGGATGATTACTTCCCCATAGGCGGAACAACGTACTATTCCGGCTAAGACCGTCTTTTTTAAGCCGCTGCCGAAAAGGGGAAAAATGTTGTTTATATCATAGTTTTGAATGCCCAAAGCAACTACCGTCAAGTAACCGAGCAGCATGGGATAGGCCAAAAGCTTCGCCAGCCTGGCCATGGTCTCCAGCCCCAGGCGGGATAAAATGAAGACGTTAAGAATGAACAGCCCCACGATATACCAGTTGTGGCTGAGGGGGAAGACATAAATGCGAATTACTTCGCCAAATTCCGCCAGATTCGTTGTGGCGGCAAAAAATAGGTGTACAGCCAGCAGCCCGGTAAAGATGAAACCTAGGGGCCGGCCCAAAGCAAGTTCGAAGATCTCGGCTAAATCGCAATTGGGGAACCGCTTCAACAATAAATAGATAAATGCAAATCCCAGCAAAGCGGTTAGGGCTGAAATTAGCGTCATGTACCAGCCCGCTGTGCCCACTAAAGCGGCCACAGTGGCCGGGCTGGTAAAAAAGACTTTGGCCGCGCTTGTAAAGACAACCAGCCACATCGCTTCCGCAATGCCAAATTTGCCTTCTTGGATCATCTTTGTCCCCCCTATTTTTTTGTCCAACCCCGGATTGTTTTATCTTTAGTCTTCTTAATTTGCTCAGGATTGATCGCATCCGGCCTTTCCTTTTGCAGAAAAACGGGCTTTCTAACTAAAAAGTCAGAGCCTTTGGTCTTGGGTGCTGCGGGCGCGAAAAAGGGTACTCCGAAAGATTTCATGGAACAGGCAAACCCCAGCACAACTAAAATTCCGATGGAAATACCGTAAAACCCAGCCAGCCAGCCCAGTCCGGTGAAGGCAAATCTCAGAATGCGCAGGCCAAAGGCGATGGGGAAATTGGGCACAGCGAAATTGCCCAGACCGGCTATTGCCACAATGACAATTAAAATGGGGCTGACCAATCCTGCGGCCACCGCAGCTTGGCCCAGGATCACTCCGCCGATAATACCCAGCGTTTGGCCCACAACGCCCGGAACTCGTACCCCCGCTTCGCGAATTAACTCCCAGGAGATCTCCATAATCAAAAGTTCAATCGGGGCGGGGAAAGGCAGGTTTCCCCTGGTTCTGATAATGGTGGTCAAAAGCCCCACCGGAATCGCTTCTTGGTGGAAAAGTGTTAAAGCTAAATACAGGCCGGGCAGTAGGGTCGAGGCTAGGATCGCCACCACACGGATCATGCGCAAAAATGTACCGTACTGCCAGCGCAGGTTAAAGTCTTCAGATGTGTGGAAGAAATGGGCGAAAGTAGCGGGAATTACGCTTACAGTCGGTGTGCCGTCAAAGACGATCGCGATTCGCCCTTCCATCAATAAAGAAGCAACCCGGTCGGGCCTTTCCGTTATCAAAATTTGGGGCAGCAGGGCATAGGGGTGATCTTCAATCAGGTGGCTGAGTACCCCGTCCGAAATAAAATCGAGGTTAAGGCTTGAAATCCTTTTTTTAGCTTCGGCGATTACCTCTTGATTAGCTATACCCTGTATGTATAAAAGGGCACAGGTCGTATTGTTGGCCTCGTTGACAAACAGCAGCTCCGTGATTAAATCTTTGTTGCGCAGGATCTTGCGAATCAGGGTAATATTGGTGCGTACATCCTCAATAAACCCTTCCTGCGGCCCCTGTACAACCATCTCAGTGAGGGGTGTGGACACGGCCCGCTTCTCAAACCTGACCGTTTCAACAACGACGCATTTCGCACAGCCATCGATGAAAAGGGCTGTTTTGCCCAAAAGGATCCGTTTGATAATCTCATCATAAGCGACTTCAACCGAGATTTGCTCCACAGCCAGCAGGTTGTCTGTGACATAATCGATCATGTCGGCGGCGGGAATGGTTTCATCGCCGGCCTTACCCAACAGCTGCCGCAGGATGTAATTGCTGGTGATGCCGCTGTCCGTGATCCCTTCTATATAAACGAGGCAGGCTGCCCTTTGCTGCAAAATTTTAAACTCCCTAAGCCCCAGGTCATCATTTGTGGGGTAGTTGAACTCCTGCTTGATTCTGGCCAGGTTGGCCTCCAGTTTCGTGGAAACTTCCTGGGAAACCTGCTGTATTTCCCCTTTTTCAGCAGGCTTTTCATGCCCTTGCAGCCACCGGGCAATTTTGTGGCGCAGCCCTTTTTTGGGTTCCTCTTCTTCTTCTTCTTTTTCGTGCGGGGCACCGCCCATTTCTTCCAGCAGCTCAAATTGCTCATATGGTTCGGGCCCTTTATAGGTAAAAAGTCTTTTGATCTTAACTAGTAAGTTCACCTTCCCACCCCATGCTTTAGTCTGCGCATCACGATTATTGTGTACAGAGGCCGCTGTTTTATCCTCGTTTATAGATACCAGCAATTCACTACAGGACTTCGTTCTCTTTTACCGAATGACGTTGTGACTAACAAGGAAAGTGCCAGCACCTTTTGTATCATTTTGGGGGGGGTTTTAATAGTGCGGGAACCCATTGTACCGGCTAGGCTCAAAGATAAGCAAAAGAAACGGAAAGAATCCGCAGCAAACAGGCAGGTGAGCCTGATTATTTTTACCATTATTGCGCTGGGGCTGGCCGCCTTCGGGTCTTATTATTTTTTTCTGCCCAAACAAGAAAAATTCGTACTCGATTTTTATACTTACGCAGCAGTAGATTCCAGGGACTTCCTGGAAACTTTAACGGTAAAAGGAACGGTCCTGCCCAAGCAGGTGGAAATTATCGCGCCTAAAATCGGTGGGACAATCGAAGAAATCCTAGTGGCGGAGGGAGACGATGTGCAGAGGGGTGACCCTCTTTTCCGTTTGTATTCAGCGGAAGCGGTGGCGGAAAAAAATGCCTGCGAAACGGAGTTGGGCGAAGCCCGGGCGAAACTGGCCCAGCAAGAGATCGATCACGAATTGGAGCTGGACGCGGAACGGGTAAAAAACATTCAAGCCCGGGAAGAGTTGGCCGCGGCCGAAGAAAACGTGAAACTGCAGAGAATTTTGTTTGATTACGGCTCCATTCCTAAGGTGGATTTGGATAAAGCGGAACAAAATCTAGAGACGGCCCGGCGCCGTGTGGCCCAGAGCGAACGGGAGTTAGAACTGCTCACACGCAGGCATGTGGCCGATCGGGCTGCTGCGGAAAAAGCGATTACTATAGCCAGAGAAAAGGTGGGCAAAGCGTCCGAAAAAATTGAGAATTTCTTAGTAACCGCCCCGATTTCCGGGCGCATTCTGTCCTTAAAGATTCCCAACAACCGAAACGTGTCAGCTCACCAAGAATTGGGCACACAAGCCGATCTCAGCAGCCAGATTGTGGAACTGAATGTGGCACCGGGCCAAACAGAGCGCTTCGGCATCGGCACCGCCGTCACAATCAGCTTGGGGCAGGCGGAATATGCGGGCGAAATAGCGTACATCGCTCCCCGGGCAGAACAGGGCACAGATGGGCCGAGCGTACTGGTTCGAGTTGATTTTCTGGAAGAAGTATCCCATCTGAGGCCTTACAGTTCGGTGAGTGCAAACATCCATCTGCAGCTGCAAAAGGACAGCCTCTACCTGCCGAGGGGGGCCTATTTAACAAGCGGGCAGCAGCTTTTTGTCTATGTGATCGATGGCAAGCGGGCACACAGGCAGGATGTGCAGTTTGGCATGTTGGACGGTAATGCGGTACAAATTCTGCGCGGTTTGACATTGGGCGAGCAGGTGATCATCAGTTCCTACGATGCCTTTCGCCATCTGGAAGAGATTGAGATCCTGCCGCAGGGAGGGCATACGCTGTGATTAAATTAGAAAAGATCAGCAGAGAGTATTTTATGGGCAATCAGGAGATCAAAGCACTTGACTGCGTTGATCTGGACATTCAAAGGGGGGAGTTCTTGTCCATTATGGGGCCTTCCGGTTCGGGCAAATCAACCCTTTTAAACATTTTGGGGGTGCTGGATAAGCCAAGCGCGGGCAGTTATTTCTTGGAAGAAGTGGACGTGACCTGGTTAAAAGATCGGGAACTGGCTAAAATTCGCAATGAACATTTCGGGTTTATCTTTCAAAGCTACAACCTATTTCCCGAATTGACTGCTTTAGAAAATGTGATGGTGCCCCTGATGTACGCGGGCAAAGCTCGCCGTGTGCGGAGGGAGCGGGCGGAAGGCCTGCTCGCCTCGGTAGATATGGATCACCGTCTGCATCATTTGCCCACGCAGCTTTCAGGGGGCGAACAGCAGCGCGTGGCCATTGCCAGAGCGCTGGCCAACGATCCCACTTTGATTTTGGCGGACGAGCCCACCGGTAATCTTGCAACCGATCAGGGGGCGGAAATCATGGAAGTTTTGCAGAATTTAAATAAAAAAGGCACCACGATCGTCATTGTTACCCATGATCCGGCCATCAGCGCCTACGGAAAACGCTTGATACAGCTGCGTGATGGGGCGGTAGTCGGCGATGAGCGGAGGGGGGAGGCGCATCATGCTTAAGAGGTTGCAGAACCGCGGTATTATGATTTTGGTCTTTCTGGCCGTTTTTGTGCAGGCAGGCACTGTAGGGGCAAAAGTGCTAGAGATAGAAGTACGCGATGCAATCCTGCTCGCGGAAGAGCATAATCTCGATTTTCGCTTGGTTAAAATTGATTGGCAGGCCGCTCAGTCCGATTTGGAGCGGGCTTTGATCGTGGGCGAACCGGAAATGCTGGCTGAGGCTAAAAAAACGTGGGCACAGGCGGAACAACATTATTTGGAGCGCAAAAGCAGCCTGCACAATTCGGTCCGCACCGGCTACCAGCGTCTGCTGGAAAAGGAAACGGCTCTGGCCAGTGTCTTTACGGCCAAAGAACGGGCAGAACACCAGCTGGGCGTGGATGAGAAAAAATATGAAGCGGGCTTGTTATCAAGCCTGGACATTCAGCGGGCCAAAAATAGCCTCTTCGAAGCGGAACAGCGCTGCGCGCTGGCGCAGATAGAATACGAAACGGAACAGATGAAATTCAATGAATTATTAGGCCTTCCCTTCGATCAGGAAGTCATACTGACCGAGCGGCTGCTGCTTGATTTTTTCCCCTTTACAACCGATTTGGCTGAGTGCGTTGAACAGGCTTTAGTTCACGATCAGGCCATCATGGCTGCCCAAGAAAAACTGCAGCAGGCAAAGGAGGCGGTACGCGCCGCCCAAAGCCCCTTCACTCCTAGGGTGGAGTTGGAAAGGGCCCTGGCGGGGGAGGAAAAGGCCGCGATAGGCCTGCTCCAGGCGGAACAGGCCCTTTATTTCCGGGTGCGCGCGGCCTATTATGCTTTGCTCAATCAGGCCCACAGCCTAGAACTGATGGAGCTGCAGATCGAATTGGAGCGCAAAACCTTACTGGCGGAAGAAAGCAGGTATGCCGCGGGTGTGCTCAGCAATGCCCAGATCGTAAAGCAGCAGGAAGCGCTGGCCCAACTAGAGCAAAACTACAGCACCGCCCTTTTAAATTACAGCCTGGCTCGGCTGGAGCTCTTGCGTACTATGGGCCGGGAGGAAACGGCCTGGGGGGGGAACGATGGACATTAAAAAACGCCGTGCTGCGGTGCTGCTGCTTGTATTCTGCTTATTAGTCAAAAGCCCGCCGGCCCGCGCGGGTGACAAGCGCCAGATTACCCCGCTGGAGGCGGTGCAACTTGCCTTTGAGCACAACATGGAGCATTCGCTTTTTCTATGGGAACAGGAACTGGACGCTAAGCGCGCCGCTTTAGCCAAACAGCCCACCGTGCGGATGACGGCAACACCGGCTAAATTAGAAAACGGAGACTGGCTCAGCCCCCACGGCAGTCTCAATTTGTCTTTGCCCCTTTCCGCCAACGCAAAATTAGAAGGGGGCCTTGCCCTACAGGTCAAACAGGGGAGCCTGGAAGTGGAACCTGTGGGCAATTTGAACTTAAACTATAACTTCTTTGCGAAACCCGATAGCGATGGGGGGGAATTAAGCCGGATCGAACAGCGGCGCCGGCAGGAAAACACCCTCGTTTTACAGACGCTGCAGTTGTTGATTAATCTGCGCCAAGCCTTGGATGAAGAACAGCTTGCCGCGGGCGAATACGAACTGCTGCAGCTGTCGCTGCAGGCGGCGGAACAAACCCCGGGATATGATCAACTGCCTTTAAAGCGTCGGATCAGGGAGCAATACCTTACTTTAGCGCAGCTTAGGGCCGAGATTGAACAACTTCAGTTTCAGCTGGCTTCGTTTCTGGGTGCAGCCGCAGGCATTGTTTATGATCCCGACGTTGAATTTGGGAATCTTAATTTGAGTTTGGCCGCTGAAGAATTGAAAGAGGAATGGTTTGCGGCCAGTATTTCTTGGCGCCGGGCCCTGGCTGAGCTCGCGGCTGCTCAGGCAGATCTGGAATATGAGCAGAAAACAAAGGGTTGGCAGATGACGGCCAGCGGTTCAGTTGACCATTCTCTAAACTGGGCCGTAGGTTTGACCGCCAGCAAAACGTTATACCCTAGGTCGATAATTTCAGAAGAGCTGGAATTAGCTTTGGCCCGAGCAGAACAGGCCGCCGCGGCGGAAGAGCACAAAGTGGCGGTGGAACTGCGGGGAGTGCTGGGCAAAATTGAGGCGGCGCAGGGCGATTCAGACTTAAGAGGGGAGCATTTGCACGGGGCGGAGCAGGAATGGGAGCTGCGCCGGCGCGAGCTGGAGGCAGGCCTTGTTACCCCTTTACAGCTGGAAGAGGCCAAGTTAGCCCTCTTGAAAGCGGAAAACGATTATCGCCACGCCCGCTTTAAGTTAGGCCTTGCTATCCTCGAGCTTTGGGCCGGCTGTGGCAGAGAATTACCGGCCTTATTGGGCGGTTTGCTAAATTAAAGGGAGGTGGGCCCGTGTCATTTTTAGATCAACTCCAATGGTCGTGGCGCCATTCTAAGCGGCAGTTGTTTGAGTCAATCCTGATCATCTTGGCCATCGCCCTGGGAGTGGGCGTAATTGTGACCGTTTTATCCTTACTGTTAAGTGTAAACCGGGATTTCAGCAAATTGAGTGAAGAAGATTATTTTAGGACTTTGCGTGTACTAAGCAGAGATGAAATGGCCGGCCGTACCGGTGTGCCCATCGTTTTATTGGGGGAAGAAATGCCCACTGCAGATTGGAGTGTGGGGCTGGCCGAATTAGAAGAGCTGCAAAATAATCTGCCCGAGACGATGCACGTTTTTGTGGAGAACCGGTGGTCCGGGGAAACAACTCTTTTAGAAGGCGCGGAGCTGCCGGAAGAATTGGCCATCTACCCCTGGATGATTGCTAATGAGATTTCCTTTGTGGGTGTGCTGCCCGCCTATTTTAATTTTCAGCGTTTAGAATTAGCCGCGGGCAATCTGTTTTTGCCTGTCGATGTGCGCAATCAAAACCCGGTAGTGGTACTCACCGCCAAACTGGCGGAAGCGCTCTTTGGCGAAGAGGACCCGCTGGGGCGGGAAATTCCGGTGGATCTTTGGGAGGATCGGGTAGTTTATACCGTAATCGGGGTTTTAGCTCCCTCAAAAGAAGGCGATTATGACGGGTTTCTGGCCTACGAGGAGAGCCGCAGCGCCTACGCGCCCGCAACACTTTCACCCTATGGGCCAACGGAGGGGGATGAACGAAAATTTAGCCAAGTCTCCATCGGCATTGATGCCGGAGAGGATTTGGTCTTGGCCCAACAGCGGGTGCAGGGCGAAGCCGAGCTGCTGTGGGGTGAAGATATTGTAGTGCAGAGCCCCTTACAAGATTTCTTGGAAGGCCAAAAAAGCTTACGGCGTTCTGCTATGATTATTGGGATTTTTGCTTCTTTGGGCCTGATCATCGCAGTGATTAATATTCTTAACCTCATGTTGGCCAGAGTATTAAAGAGGACCAAATCCATCGGGCTGTCCATGGCTTTGGGCAGTTCGCGGCGGCTTGTTTTCCGCCAGTTTGTCAGCGAAGCATCTTTTCTCGGCCTGGTTGGTTCCGCCTTGGGTATTTTATGTTCCTTCGGGCTGGGTGCGGTGCTTAAATATGCTTTGGGAACGGCGGCTCTGCCCGCCATGGCCAAAGAGCGCATAATGCTGGGGGCGGCCCTAGGGGTGCTTACAAGCCTGCTGTTTGGGGTTTACCCGGCCTACCTTGCTTCCAGAATTGATCCGGTGGATGCTTTACGCACCGATTAGGAGAGGATCTAATGCTTGAGACAGTTCAATTTACGCTGCGGATAATGAAAAAACGTCCTTTGCGTTCGCTGCTGACAATTTTGCAGTTGGCACTGGGCGTTTGGGTTGTAGCTATCCTGCTTTCCTTTAATTTGCGGGCCGCTGACATCGCCGGGGGCAAGGGGCAGCACTTGGCGGAATCCTTTGCCAAACTGTCCGTTTCTAAAGTGGAAGAAGTAGAGGGGGGCGGCTGGATGGGCAGCAGCACCAGCAATTTCCGCCTCAGGGATTTGCAGCGGCTGCGGGACAGCGAATACATCGTATCCGCCTTTATTCACGAAACGGTTTGGGAGCAAAATGTTTGGGTTAATAATTTGGCCTACAAGGTATCCGTTGTGGCCAGAACAACTCCGCAGTATGCGGAAGCGGTACATCTGGAGCTTAAGGAAGGGCAGTTTTTCACAGAACAGGACCAGCAGCAGGCTAATCAGGTAGTGTTAATTTCAGAAACGGTGGCTAAACAGCTTTTTCCTGATCGCTCCCCCCTGGGCGAAAAAATCCGGGTTGCCCACTATGGAGA
>CAZVDE010000051.1:0-12058 GCA_964626065.1 uncultured Clostridiaceae bacterium
GAAAAGCGCCGTTTATACAAAAACGGCGCCTTCCGGAGGTGGAACTTACTAGCTGTCTTATACTGCTTTATCTTTTTCTTGCCCTTTTGCCTTTTTTGCTTGGGATTGGGCCCAGAGCTGATCTGCCACCGGCTGCCATTTTTCCGCCGCCGGAATGCATTTAGCGGTCAAATCATCCACATCCTCGGGTGCTAAGGCCTCGGTTGATTTTGCCCCGGTTTCTTTGACCATTTCCGCCAGACGGCCCCCATTGTCCAATAGGGGGCAGGGCCGCAGGTGGTTTTGATTAAACGGCTGCCCTTTTCTATAGGCCATAAACAGGGGCGATTGAAAAGCTTCTACTAATGTCTTCTCGTAAATGGAAGAATCGGAATAATGAATGAAGGCGCACGGTTCAATATCCCCGTTGGCGTTAATGTGCAGGTATCTCCGGCCGCCCGCAATGCACCCATCTATATATTCCCCGTCATTCCAAAAATCAATGGCAAAGAGTGGTTTCGTGTTTCTTGTTTCCCGGGTCTTGTGGTACATATATTTTCTCTGTTCCGGCGTTACCAATAGTTCGGGCGAAGCGTTGACACCCACCGGCATATAAGTGAAGAACCAGGCAAATTTAGCGCCCAGATCGATTAGATGATCGAAGTAGGCATCGCTGCCCAATACTTCCGTATTTTCCCTTGTGTAGCAGCAGGAAGCGCCGAAGAGCAGTCTTTTTCTCTTTAAGATCTGCATCGCTGCCACAACTTTCTCATAGGTTCCCTCACCGCGGCGGGCATCCGTCTCTTTTCTGAAGCCTTCGATGCTGATTGCGGGCACGAAGTTTTTCACCCGCAGCATTTCATCGGCAAAGTCTTCATCGATTAGGGTGCCGTTGGTAAAGGCCATAAACACGCATTCGTTGTGCTTGTCACAGAGGCGGAGAACATCCTTTTTCCGCACTAACGGCTCGCCGCCCGATAGGGCGTAAAAATAAATACCTAAATCCTTGCCCTGCTTGACAATGTCGTCCAGCGTTTCATAACTCATGGACATTTTGGCCCCATAATCCGCGGCCCAACAGCCGATGCATTTTAGGTTGCAGGCAGAGGTGGGATCGAACAAAATCGCCCAAGGAATATTGCACCCATATTTCTCCCTGTTTTTAATATGCTGGGGGCTGCCGATTAGATTGCCGTAGATAATAAAGTTTTCAAACAGTTTCTTGCGTACATGGGGATCAATATCGGTATAAAGACTTTTGGCCAGCTGATAACCGCTGCTGGAATTATCCGCTAAGACCTTTTTCACCGCCTCCAGTTGGTAACTGATTACTCTATGGCGGTCGAATTTTTCCACCCAACCGATCAGCTTGGGTATGTTCTCTTCCGGGTTGCCTTCCAGATAAGACATGGCCGTTTTAAACGCGACCTTGTAGCTGACTTCCTGCAAACGCCCTTTCATGTCCTCACCTTCTAGTATTTTCTGTGTGCAGCTTTACTTTTATTGTATAATGCTTCCAATGTGAAATCACTGCTCAATACTAAAAAGTGTCCCGATTTGGGACACTTTGTGAGAATTGTAACCCTGAAAGGCCGTTTAGCCCCGGATTTCTTGCTGCGAATCCTGCACAACCTGTAAAGCGAGACCTTCAATCGCTGATTTCATCAGGCCGACGAATCTCTCCGGCGGTACCCGGCTGTCTTCCGTAAGCCAGCGCGTTATGGCCAGCCTGGTTCCATCGGCGAAATAACTGACGAAAAAGTCCTTCTCCTCCTGGGCGGGAAAGGCCTCGGTAAAATAATGGACAATGAATTTCTGCAGCATATCTGTGAAATAAAGGGAAAAAGAATTGGGGCCCTCAGCCGTGAGGGCATTACTGTAAAAGGTGCGGTTGTCATAGAGATATTGGCAGATATAAATGATCATATCCCACTCCGCCAAATCCTTGTTTTTCACGTCCAGCACAAACTCATTATAATAAATCCAGCACAGCAAATCATATTTGTCCTTAAAATGATAATAAAAGGTCTTGCGGCTCAAATAACAAGCCTTGGTAATATCCTCAATGCCGATTTCATCCAGCGGTTTTTCTTTCATGAGTTGTTTTAAACTGTGGGCCAAAGCCTTCTTTGTCAATAAAGCACCGGACATCCCGCTCACCTCGTTTCAGTCAGTGTCCGCTACTATTATAACATAAACTTTTAATCGGGCCTGCCAATCAGCCGGCCCATGCCGCTAGCATATAGATCATCGCTCACCATTTGAAAAGTGGGCGTACGCTGTTCGGAACGGCCCCGTTTGGCCAATTTGCTGCGGTGAAATTCTTTGTCTTTGTTACTAAAAGGAAGATAGCCGCAGTCTAGAAATCGTACCGCACCTTGATCATCCCGAGCGGGCAGCGTCCTACCCCGATTATAGGTACTGGGCGTGAAGGGCAGATCGATTACGCCTGCCGCAAAGGCCCGCACCGCTCCCAAGGCCCAATCGCCGTCACCAAGTTCTAGAGTCTTTGCCAGGATCTGCCGGGTTTCCCGTATAATTACCTCCCTTTCTTCTTTTAGGGCGGCGCTTTCGGGATAAACCTGATCTCGCAGCATGTTCAAAACCTGTTTTGTGGCCCTGATCGCGCGGGCGTTAGCCTCCTTCCGGGGAACCCTTTGCCCTTCCCGGGTAGATTTAACCAGAACCTTGCTGGCTCCGCCCAAAACCGCGGTTAGTGCGCCAAAGCAAATGATGCCGTAGGCTTTCGCCTCATCGGCCGGAATGCCGCCCGTCCACTGCTGAAAGGCGGTGGTGATTTGCACATTGGACAGGCCCTCTTGCTGCAGATAGTCCCGGGCCAAAAGGGGCAGGGTCTGCAGTGCGGCGATATCCTGGCAGAGATGACCGCCTTGGCCGTAACTTAACGTAATGCTTTTCACGCCCTGCTTCGCGGCTAAAACGGCTTCAATAATAGCGATACTATGTGATATACAGGGCGCGACCAAAATGCCCGTTAAAGACCCGGGCGTTTCCCGATTGAGCGCAACCCCCCGCTTCTGATAAAAACCCACTAAGCGATCCACATACTGCCAATCACGCAGGCTTTTAGCGGGAGGCACGCGCTTTGTGTGGGGAATATTGGTAGAAATTCCGCCACCGGCGAAAGAAGAAAATCCGCCCGCCAAAGTTATTTCCGCCAGCAGACGGGCATCTGCCCCGCAGCGGCTGACCTGGTTGGGTACGGCCAGGCTTTTGATCAGATGGCGGCAAGCAGCCAGGCCGTGATTGACCGCGGGAAACCCGTGCAGATCGGGATACCCTTGCTTTGCCTCCGCATAAAGCCTGCGCCGCGTGTTGGCATCTATGGAAGTTGAAAGTAGATCGGCTCCACCTTCTTTCTGCAAATAAGAAAGCAGCTCCGTGTGGCGGGCCAAATCAGCCTCCCCCGCCCGTGGTTGGGTAAGGGTGCTGCCCCCTTTTTGAGCTGCATTTAAGCGGCCGGCAAAGTTAAGCTGTAGGGGCAGTGTTTTGTGGTATGCCACTGCCTCCGTTAAATCAACATCTTTCCCGGTAGGCCAAGACGGTAAGACAACCCGCGTCCTTTCTTTTTCAAACTGCTCCCAATCCACCTGCTCATGGCTGATCACTATCACAGGCTGCCCCCTCCACTAAACGATATTTCTTCTTGGGGCGCCCAGGGCTGCCGTAGTCAAACCTGATTTCCACAATGCTTTCATCCTCCAAAACATCCATGTAGCGCCACGCGGTTTGATAGGCCACCCCCACCCCCAGGGCAATCTCATCGGCCGCCAACCAGCTTTGTGCATGTGGATTATTTCCTTTTAAAGGCGACCCTCTCAAAAACTTGATAATCAAAGACATGGTGGGCGCAGAAAGCCCCTTGGGAAGTGCGGACGGATCCCTTTCCCAGGTGTCCAAAATGGTCGTGCCGGAACAGAAGGGCTGCACTTTAAAGGACGACAGGTGCAGGTTGAGCCTGGAAATAAAATCCGGGGCCTTAATCGGTTTCACCGCAAAATCATCGGCGCCCGCCCGGCGAAATCTTTCCGCCAACACCATGCGGTCATCTACCGTGAGCACCACAATGGGAATTTCCCGATCTGTTTCCCGCACAGCGCGAACTAAAGCAATACCATCCATGGCGGGCATGTGGTAATCCACAATTACCAGATCAAACCCGCCGCCGCTAAGCAGCCCCAAGGCCTGCTCCGCTTGATCGGTTGTCACCATTTCCCAGCCGGCCATCTCCGCGATGGCACTTAGGGTGTATAAAATACCCTGATCGTCATCAACCGCCAAGATTCTCTTCATCCGCACCACCCTCCTCTGCAGCGGGTATCGTTATGACACACGAAGTCCCTTCCCCCATCGCGCTGGTCAGAGTAATACTGCCCTTATGTTCTTTCACCACTTCCTGCACAAACATCAAGCCCAGCCCGGTGCTGTTTTTGGTGGAATAACCCCCTTCCCAGCAGCGCTCTAAGGCCGCTGTGCCCATACCCGCGCCATCGTCCACTACCGCAATATCCAGATCCTCCGCGGCCGCGGTAAAGCGGACCGAGACCTGCTTGGCACCAGAATCTAGAGCGTTATCAATGAGATTGACAACCGCCCGCACCAGCCTGATTTGGTTGATCAAAATATCGGGCAGCTCATCTGCCAATTGAAAACGAACCAACCCCGCTGTTTTTTCCTCAGGCAGGTGGGCGGCGAGCTGTTTCGCAAACTCATGGGCGGCAACACGCCTACGGGTGGTTTTTCGCATCATCTCCCCGATCATGGCATCCATGCGCTCCGCCGCTTCCGAGATCCGGCGAGCGTGTGCTCCCGTGTGTTCGCCGCCGTTTAGTTCCGCGATGACGGTGGCTAAACCCTGAACGGTAGTTAAGGGCGTTTTCAAGTCGTGCACCAAGTTCTGTATTTCCCGGTACCCTCGGGCTAAAACGGCCTCTGCCCTAATGCGCTCCATATCCAAGGAACGCTGCCTTTCGAGTTCCGCGAAGCGCAGCCGCTCTTGATAATCGAAAATGAATTTGGCCGCGATCAGGCCGTTAAGAATCAACAGCCCGGCACCGACCAAACCAAAAAAGTTCAAAAGGGGCGTTACTTCCAGTACCTCCGCCACCACTTTTAAATCCCGAGAAATTTCACCGTGGCCAAAGCCGAATTTGGTCAAGGCCGGCACGATGTCCAGCCACTGAAAACCAAAAATCAGCTGGCCGGCCACTAAGGCAGCTTTGCCCGTGTTCTTGGTGGGCTCGATGCGGTTGATGCGCAGAGTGCCCACTACTGCCGCGATGCTTAAGACGGCGGGCATTCTAAAATCATACCTGATGCCGTAAATGGCCTCAATCACCATATAAACCAGCGGAATCAACAGTAGGGGCGCCACAAAGTTGATCAAGCCCGCCCAATTAAAGGCCCTGCCCGCGCCGGGTTTTAGGCGCGGCATCCCTTCCCCAATCATAAAATCGGCCACGATCAGCGCACTGAGGTAGGCGGGCACTATGCGCAGGGTGTTCATGAGCACCAGCCTGATGCAGGCGGTCAACAAAAACCAGGCACACTCATTTTCCAGAGCCTGCACGATTAAGCGGGTAATCTCAAAAGTCTGCACGTTGGCGGCCAACGGCAAAAGCAGGGAGATGATAAAAAGGCCCGCCCCCGCGACGATTACCCACAGTGTTTTAGTATCAATGCGCCGCTCCATTTTGATCCCCACCGTTTACTTAATCAAAAACAGCCGAAGCAGCAGAGGGACTAAAACCAGGCTGCCCACAACCTGCTCCGGCAGGCGTTCTTCCCCCACTATATTTTCTATGACGCCCCAGATTAGAACAGCTAAAATAATTAGATAAATCGGTGTCAGCCAACTGCCAAACGCCAAGCTGAGATAATTGCCCACCGGCCCGACCCCCTTCTTCACTGCTGAGACTACAACCCCACTAAACGGCCGATCCACCCCGCATTATAAAGCACGATAAAAGCCCAAATCAAAAGGCAAACGGCCGGTAAGAAGCACCTTTTCAGAGTTTCCCGGCGCAGCTGTGCGGTAGGATCCACCGCCTGCGTAACCAAGCTCGGCACAATAGCGATGGGCGGGATTAGGTCTCCCAAGCCCGCCATTAAGGATAGGGCAGCCGCGGTAACAATTTCGTTGCGCCCCAAAAGAGCCAAGACGATGGGCACGCCCAAAACAGATGAAGAAGCATAAGCGGAAATGGCCCCAAAGAGCGGTAAGACCAAAGCAGCCGCAACCAAGAGACTTTTTTCCGGCATATCCAAAGCGGTGGTGACAATCAAGCCCCTTACACCGGCGACCGTCATCACCTGGACAAACATGCCCGCTCCAACCAAGATACCCAAGACGGGGAGCACCAGCCTGATTCCGGATACAACCGTTTGGCGCAGCGCAACGGGCCTGCCGCAAACAAGGGCGGCCAGAATACCCAGCACAAACATGAGTGGAATGCCCACATCCAGTTTGCCGCCCCAACCGCGAGAGCCGATCATTAACAGGAGCACAACCAGAAGGGGAATATAGACTTTAAAGCCCGGCAGCGGCTCCTCCGCAGTCTGTGCCGCCTCCAGCCCCCCTTCTTCCACTTGGCCCTTCGCCCCCCAAGCCGCCCAAAGGGAAAAGAGGATGGCGGGCGGAATGGTCAGAATCAAAAGGGGCAGATCAAAGCCAACGTAGGGCATATCAATACCGGAGCCGATGATCATCACGGGTACATTAATGGGCGGAGCAACCATACCCAGAATGCTGCCCAAAGCGACCAGTGCAGCCGCCCCGGGGGCTGTGAATCCCGCACCGAGCAGGACCGGAATCACAAAGCGGCCCGTTGTGAGGGCGGCGGCGGTGGAAGAACCGGTAAGCATGCCCGGGACCATGACCAAAAACATGGCCGCCAAAGTAAGCGGTATCTTCCTGGCGCCAAACCGTTTAATCATCCTCTGCGAGATCTCCCGCAGAATACCCGCATCTTCCAATGCTTTCATAAAGACCATCGCGGTGGCAATAATCAGCATCACATCAAAATAACCGAAGCTGCCCTCCACCAGATGGCGCAGGCCGGCCGGATTGAAATTGCCGCTAAACGCCAGGCCCACCAGGGCCGCACCGGTTGTAGCCAGCGCCGCCGGGAATTTAAATAAGACAACTAAAAGCAGGAAACAGCCGACCATGGCCAGCATCGTCACAAATTCCACCGGCACAACCTCCACTCTTTACCATGCTTACCCGTTTTTGCAGGAGGGCGCCTGCGCGGCGCCCTTCCTCCAGCATTCTCTTTTTAGTAGCCGATGGCCGCCCCATCCCGCCTCGGGTCCGCTCCGCCTACGAGCAGGCCCCGTTCGAAATCCACCAAGGCGCCTTGGGCACCGCCGAAGTAGAGGTCGTAACTGCCCCTCTGCACAATGGGATACCCCATCGCTTCCAGTGCCGCCAACACGTCTGCCGGAAATCTGTCTTCACACTCGAAGTTATCCGTATTATCCCGGACATAGAACCTGGGGGCTTCAATTGCTTCCTGCAGGCTCATGTTGTAATCGATAATCGCGGAGAGCAGCGAGATTACCGTGGTTACAATTCTGCCCGCCCCCGGTGTGCCGATGGTCAAAAACGGGCTGCCATCACGCAGTACTAAGGTGGGAGCAATCTGCGTTTTCATACGCTTGCCCGCCTCGAGAGAGTTCACAGGCGCGCCTATGGCACTGAAGTTAGCCATCTCGTTATTCAAAACGATCCCTGTCCCCGGAGGCATTACTCCCGCACCGAAGAAGGAACTGATCGTTTGCGTCAGGGCCACCATATTGCGATCTTTGTCAATAACCGAGATATGTGTAGTACTGGGCGACTCATAGAGCGGGCCTTCCGTACCTGTGGCGGCCACCTTTTCAACGCCGAATGACCCCGGTACAAGCTCTGTTCTGGGTGTCATTCTCTCTAGGTTGACCCGCCTGGCCCGTTCACGGGCATAGTCCTTGGACAGCAACTCATAAAGGGGAACATAATCAAAGTCAGGATCGCTCAGATGGGTCCTATTATCTAAATAGGCGAGTTTAATCGCCTCGGACCTAATGTGAATGCTTTCCACATCTAAATAACCCATAGCCGGCAGATCGAAACTTTCCATAATCTGCAGCGCCTCAACGACGGTGGCTCCGCCTACCGGAGGCCCGGCGGCGATGATGTCATAGCCTCGGTACGAACCGCGCGCGGGCCATCTTAAGATCGCCCGGTAATTTTCAAAATCCTCCATGGTCACATAGCCATCATTGGCCTGCACCGCATCGACAATCATCTGCCCGATTTCGCCGCGATAAAACACATCTGGCCCCTGTTCCGCAATCTTTTTCATTACCGCCGCCACGTCCGGGTTTTTTAAGATATAGCCCGGTTCGGGAGGCAGCATGTCATCCAAATAGACAGCGGCCATGGCCGGATCGTTCATCAGTTTTTCGTAATTGTCGTTGATGACTCCCGCCAAGGTCTCAGGAATGGCGAATCCTTCCTCCGCCAATTTAATGGCAGGGGCCATCACTTCCGCCAGTGTCATCGTCCCATACTTTTCCAGGGCCATGTACAAACCCGCTAACGTACCGGGAGTGGCAAAAGACTTCCAGCCGGTGCGGGGCATGCGTCCATCACCGATGCCTTCTACCGATGCCGCGGGAGCGGTGGAGCGGTAGTCGATGGAAACGGCCCGATCGGCCTGAGCATCGTAAATGACGAGAAAACCCTCGCCGCCCAAACCCGAAGCAATCGGTTCAGCCACCGTAATGGCAAAGGCTGCAGCTACCGCCGCATCCACCGCATTGCCCCCGGCCTGCAGAATCTCAATTCCCGCTTGGGCCGCTAAGGGGCTGGCCGCAGCAACCATCCCATTTTCCGCCGTTACTTCATCCAGAATCGTGGCAGCCAGACCCACTTGGGCAAAGGCAACAGCCAGGACGAGAAATAGAGTAAGCACCAGTGACGTTCTTCTAATTCCCTTTCTTAACACTGAAAACCCTCCTTGTTTGATGTAGTTTGCCTATCGTAAATAGGCGCCAAGTCCGTTTTCAACAAGTTCCCCATAACTGGGCAGGCCGCTCCACACAAACCTTTCACCGCGCATTTGTTCGTGGGCCGAAAAAATAGCTTCTATCGTTGCCAGATGAGTTGCTACCCGTTTTGCCAGGGGGTTTAGCGGATCATTTACTACATCAACATCTTCCAAGCCGGGCGTCTGGCCCGGATTAGGTGTCTCGATCAAATACGCTGCGACCGATGTGTGATCGCCCCATTCACGGTGCGATAGGCCCCTGAAATTCTCGGAAGAATGTTCCACATTCATGATTACGCCCTGCATTTCCAAATCAACAACCGCGATCACCGCCAAATCGAGGTTCTTGGGATTGGCGATCAGCATATTAGCCAGCCTGGAGCCTACACCCGCTTCGTGCAGATCAATGGCAATTTCGGCCTGTTCTTCCTGCAGCAGCTGCAAATAGGCATAGGCCAGCTGTTCGGTTGGCGTTCCATCTGCTTGACCCGGGTGGACCCGATTCAAATTGCGCGCCTCCTCCCCGGCCATTTCAGCGCCTGTGGGATAGTGGTAATAGATCTCCGGATCCGGGTCCTGCTGAGCGCGCTGAGTACGGCGGTCGCCGTAGGGGAATATGCGCAGCCCGCTTTCTGTTTGCACTGACCAGCTGCGAATCTCGGGCCGGCGTTCGTCAACGGCGCTTGCGGCGGAACTATTAGCATAGGGAACGACAATTAACCTGCCCTCCGTCACAACCGCCCTTTCCACCGCCAATAAAGCGGCAGAAATGCCCGCAATTTCGTTGGGGTGCGTGCCGCCCAACAGTACTACCGTGACTCCGGGCCGGCCGCTGTCGAGGTAATAGACTCTGGTATCCATCGGCGTGCCGCGCAGCGGAGCATGATAGTCCGAAAGCCAGCCCAAGGCTGTAACACCGTAACCCGGCCTCACATCGTGCAGGATCGGTTCTGCGGCCGCGGCGATCCCGGCCCAGAGCATGGTTACAACCAGAAACAAAAGTGCCAGACGGCCCCTGCGTTTTACCATTTGACCAATCTCCCTCCGTTTTGCCACTCAAATCCGCGTACTTAAAGCATTATTCAAACATGTGCGCCAAGGCATTGGCGGCATCGGTGCGTGCTTCCACTTCCAGTACGGACGCCTCGTACTTCTCGCCCAGTTGATTGAAGAACTGATCCTGGTTGCCCGCGGCGACCACGATCATGCTGTTCGCAAACTGGGCGACCAGATCGGCCACCAAATCGGAACCCACACCGCGGCGAGCCTGCCCACCGATGTGCAGCAAAATAATAAAACACTCCTGCTCCCGCGCCGCTTCTAAAAGCGAGGTGATTCTGGCCACTTCTTGATCCAGATCGATTCCCGCGGCGCCTAAACCCTTGTTGCTCACACCCACGGCCAAAATCAGGGTCTGCATGCCCTCCAAGTCTTCCGGACCGGCCAGTGCATTTCTTTCCACCGGCTCGGCCAAAAGTTTGTCGATCATCACTTTGACGATTAGATCATCCGGGCTCTGCCCCGCGGAAGTGACTAAAATGGGTTGGCTTGGGCCGGACGCCCCTACCAAGGCACCAACCGCCAACAGCGCCAGCAGTATGACTGCCAAAACAACCGAACTGTTCCTTATGCCATTTTTCACAATCTCTCCCCCTTCGCTTTTCTTAGATCTGTCTTTCAATTATCTAAATCCGTGAAACACCTCCTCTGTGCGTGCCCACTTAACTGCCGGGAGAAGCCAGAAAACTGCCTACCCCTTCATTCATAATTTCACGATACGTAGGGATATTTTCTAAAACGATGGCCCTTTCGGGGTGCATTTGAGAAAACGTTTCTACAATGGCCATAACAGAAGCCACGTGGCGCCCCGTTCTTTCAGAAAGGGGGATGCCCGCGGCCGGGAAGTTCACAAACAACCTACCCCGCTTAAAGGCCTTGACGTACATGGGGTCAATGCCGGTAGTCACCAAGAGTGCGTCCGTTTTGCCCCGCAGGCGCCCTTGAGAGGCGTTGGCCGATTCCAAAAGAAAGGCATAGGCACCGGTATTGTCGCCCCACTCCCGGTGGCTGAGGCCCCGCAGGCCTAAGGGTGAAGGCTCAATACCGATTTCCACCCCCATTGCGGAAAGGTCTAAGCTGGCCATCACCGCCATTTCCAAAGCTCGCTCGTGGGCGACTATGGCGTTATTCACGGGATACTCGGGTGATGATTCGTGCATGTCAATGGCTACATCAACCGCTTCTTTTTTTAAAAGCTGCATGATGCCGAAGGCGATTTGGGCGGTGAGTGAGCCGTCCGGTTGGCCCGGGTAAGCACGGTTGAGATTGCGGGCTTCAGTACCCGCCAGTTTCTGGCCGTCCACCTGCTGCACACAGATGGTTGGATCGGGCCACTGGTGAATGGGATTGGTCAAGCGGGAGCCAAACTTAAGCTGCCGTTCGCCCCCCGCTGTTTTTAGAGAATAGCCGGTAGGGTGGCCCTCTTGAGGTAGGTTGTGGGAAAAGGCCGATCTATTGGCAAAAGGAATGACAATCAGGCGTCCTTGAACGGCTCGGGCGTTTTCGGCAAAGACTAAGGCTGCCGTTAAACCCGCGGGCTCATCGGGATGGGAGCCGCCCAGCACAAAAAGGGTACCGCCGGGTTGTGTACCCTCATAGATGAAAACTTCCGTATCGCCGGGGGTTCCGAGTAAGGCAGGATTGTACCTGCTGAGTAGAGATCTGTGGGTGAGATAGGGTGAAGGATATACTGCGAAGTGCTCTTCTTGCGGCCTAAACCAGCCGCCGGCAAGAATTGTGATCAGTACGGCAACAATCACGAACATGATTCCCCTCAATTTAGCCCTCGTCACGCTAAATTCACTCCTTCGCGCCGAGCAGAGGTTGAACTGAGAGTGCGCGTCAAATTGGAACACTTTTTAACTTCCGTTTTCCCATTCTAAATCCTGCTTTATCTCATATTTCTATTACTAATACGATACTATTGCTTAACCTATATGACGTTATTAGTAAACAAGCCCTCAAAC
>CAZVDE010000052.1:0-12028 GCA_964626065.1 uncultured Clostridiaceae bacterium
GCTAAAGCCCAAGACCCAAGTGCTAAAACAAGTACAACCGCTAGAGTGATACTCATCAATCTTTTCATTATTTGTTTTCCTCCTTAGGATGTTTAATTGTGAAGCTTTGTTGCACAAATCTTACTGTAAATAATCTGCCTACCCCACCACCCCCCTTGAACACATCTATATCTATTGTTCATCCACCGGATAGTTGACTAAAACTTCATGCAATTCTGTTAAAATAATGTTAGAACCGTGGCCTACTTCAATTTCCAGTGAATAGGAACCATTAGCTAGTGAGGCGTACCCCTCTGCTCGCAGGTTCTGCAGGGGAAATACCTGCTTTCCTTCTTGGAGTTCAAATCGAATGCGTTCTACGTATTCGCCGGCTTCATTCCGAATCACGCCGTTGATCACGGGTGTAAAGGCCATGTTCCCACTGTTGGTTATATCTATTGAAAAATAGATTTGATTCTCTTCTGTGGCCTGCCAGGTTACACTGCGCACTTTCACGGCCGGCTCTAAAACATCCCCAATGAAGACATTGATGGGTACAACCGCTTCACTGAGAAATTCATTTGTCCGGGCGTCAAAGGCCTTAAAGATTGCCCTGCCGTGATAGCTGCCTTCCTCTATTTGACGGGGAGGCACAACCGTCATGGCCAGACGGGTTTTTGCCCTGGCGGGGATGACGAATTCATCTTGGCTGCGAAGCAGAAGCCACTCCGTTAAGGAATACTTATAATCCGGCATAATTTCGCCTAGTTCCACCTTTAACCGCACAGGTACACCCATAATATTTTCAAACTCGAAGATCTGGCTTTTGTTCTCGCCGGCTCTCAGTTCGTGTTCTACCAAAGCGGGGAGAACAGCAACTGCACCTAATTCATCAAAGCCCGGAAAGTCATAATCCCCTTCGTTGATTATCAAGGGTTCGCTGTGCAAAATCTGACCGCTCTCGCCGTATCTAAAAAATACTTGCAGCGTGTATTCACCCGGAATTAGGTGGCGAGTGATCGTACCCATGAATTTAACTTCAGCGCCGGGATAAATCCTGGTGGTATCAGAATTAGAGCTAGCACCGGCGGGGGTGCGCAGTGTCACCCGTTCCACCAAACGCCGTTCCTGATCCCTGATTGTCACCTCACCGGAAACCACATGTTCTAGGGCAGATGTATTCTTGAATAAGGCAGTCACTTGGGGAAGCCCCTGCTGATTTGGTTCCACTGTTAAAGCTGTCATTTCAGCAGTTGGCCGCACACCCGCCTTTTCAACTTTAATGCTCAAGCGCACCGCGTAGCGTACCTGAAAGCCGATACCGGAAGTGATTTCCGGGGGCCTGGGCTCAACCATAATGATTACGGTATGTGAGCCTCCGGCCGAATAGGGCACACGCAGCGTCCCCTTCACCTTACCTTCCGCATCGGGCGGTACTCTCACAACTTCATCTTCCAGCGTGACCCAACTTGTCGCGGAAAAGGCCGGATTGGTAGGCAGTTGGTAAATAAGACTGCCGCTTAATTGCTGTACTGGTTCGTATAAAGTCAAATCTACTAGTTCCTCGGTCATACCCGGTGTAAGATGAATCTCAAACTCCCGCTGATCGCCCGGCCTCACATTCATCTCAATTACTAAGGGGCGCACACCCACCGCCATGACTACTGCGTTAGCGGCCAAAAAGATGGTTAAGACGGCAAACAATACAAATGTTTGTTTTCGGACCTTTACTGGCAAGAAATTTCCCTCCCTGTTATTCCTGAATAGAAACCTCTATTTTGATTACGCCGGCATAGTTTCCGGCCCGGTGTTCCCAGCCCGCTTCCGTTTCGACTCTAAAACTAAGTGTAGTACCCCAACCATATTCGCTGCCCAAAACGGAGACCGCTTCGCTCAAGCACTGCCGTTTTTCCCCAACAAGCGACAGCTGCAGAGGTGGTTTAACCGGTTCACGGTCCGACCGGCCCAACTTGATCGCTTTTTCCTCCTGATAAAACAGCCCGGAAGATAGAAGATTGATTACCCAATCACCGTGATTGGCCCAAACCGTAACCTCAACCGGCTCTTTGGCTTGATACAAGCCCGGGCCCGGTATCTGCAGTTCGATCTGCTGCGGTTCCACTG
The DNA here is from genome assembly GCA_964626065.1 of uncultured Clostridiaceae bacterium. GTDB lineage: Bacteria > Bacillota > Limnochordia > Darwinibacteriales > Darwinibacteriaceae > UBA3910. Next base: position 2,104 of record CAZVDE010000052.1, read on the forward strand.
CGATCTGGGTGTAGCGGTTGACAGCAATTTCCACCGGAATATCCCTGCCCTGCGGGGAAGTGAGCCTGCCCCGATAGGTGCCTGCCCGGATTTCCTCGTTGTAAAGGGCGACCAGCTGCAAATCCGCGTACTCGTCTTCACTTGCTAAAAGCAGAGTTTGGTTGAAGGACGTAGTTATTTTCTGCAAGTTTGAGTCGTAGGGCGTTGTTAGAAACACCATCGCCCGGGGAAACAGGCGGCCGTCTTCATCCACTAGGTCAGATAAGCTGAACTTCAGGGGTTCCGTATTTTTTGTTGTCCTGTACAATCTAAAGTCGGCTAATTCGCGCCTCTGCTCATTTGGAAAACCATCCAGCACCAGGCGAATGATTTCCCCTTCAACCGAATAGCTGCTGCCTTCTTCAGCCGCAGCCGAATTGAACAGTGCCGCACAGGCAAGTATTGCAAACAGCACAAGCCAATGACCAGACTTGAATTTTCCGCTCATTCTCGACCCCCCGCTTCCCCTTGCACACAGTATTATTTCCGCGATTTTCCATAATATACACAAAAAGGGTGGCCTTCCTCCCTAAAACTTAAATCTTAACCCTGCCCTGACTGTGCTGCCGGTTTGCCCATCCCAGGAAAAGGACAGCCGAGCAGCGATTGGTTTTCGTTCAAAGACGGTAAGGCCCGCCTGATGGCGCACCGCTTGTTGCTCCCGAACATTCTCCGCCTGATACCACAGGCCACAGTAGTTAAGATCTTGATCGAGCCGAACCCGCCAGTTAAATTCCGGACTGCCCGGCGGGGCGGCCAAGGTGAAACGTATGGGCAGTACTGTAACTGAGATTTTTGTTTTTTCCCCCAAACACACCTCATCGCGGACCCCCACCAACAGCGATGCGGCACCCTCACCGCCGCCCAACTCAGCGACAAAGTAGAGATCCTTGCCCAATCCCGCTTCCGCACCCATTACAAAAAACAGCTGCGGAAGGGTCCGGACTGAGCCGTAGACCTTACTGCCGCTGCCTAAGGGAATGGAGCCGTTTGCAGCTGCGCCCCGTGTGCCCGAATGAAAATTTGCCCCAATCTCAAATTCAACGGGCCGCTTCACGGGCGTTTCTTCCATAAATAATTCCAACCCGGCAATAGAACCTACCGCGACGAAGGGGCGATCCGCAGGCAGCAAATCAACCGGGATTGAAGCGGCAGCTAAGTACAGGGCGAAATATTGGTACTCCGTTCTTGCGTCTGTTTTTACTTCGCGGGATAAAACGGCGATGGGGCGCTTTGGCTCAGCACTAATTTCCGCGGTTGTCCGCACTTCAACTGCACTGCCCCCAAGTGTTTCGTAAACTAGGCTTATTTCCGATTCTACCTGCCCTGCCCGCTGCTGCACATGAATGGGCAGAACCTTGATTAGCAATCTTTCTTCTTTACGCCCCAGCGCAGGTGCGGACAGCCGCCTGCTGGAAATATTGACCACCAAGGGCTCGCCCTCCATCGTAAGCAGCCACGAATCGTATTTTCCCTGCCCGTGGGAGCGGCCCATTTCCCCTTGCAGACTGGGCTTAAAATGATATTCGCTGTCAAAGAGCAGATTGAAAGCGAAGTTTTCCTGCTGCAGCAGCCATAACCCCGGGCCCCGTTCGTTTGTGTCAAATTTAAGGCCCAGGCTCAATAAAGCCCACGCCTCCCGCTTTAGCTCCACAAAATGCAGAGCGTAGCCCACAACGGTCGTGCCTGCACCCTCTGGAAAATCGGGCCAGTTTTCCATGAGCAGCTGCCGGGCAATTTCAACTGTCCACTCCGGCACCGCCTCTTCCGCGGCAGCGATAGGGGCCGGTGCAAATAAGTGAATGACAAGCAAAGAAACTAAAAAGCGTCCAACAATCCCTCGTCTCATACCTAACCCCCCATTATTTGATCACGGGAGTGACAAAAATCAGCAGCTCCTTTTCAGATGCTCGAGTTGTATCGCTTCTGAATAACCAGCGGATGATGGGGATGCTCCCCAAAACGGGCACCTTTTTGCTGTGTTCGCCCGATTCTTGGAGCGTCATACCCGCCAATACCGCCGTTTGTCCATCTTGCAGTTTGACCACGGTGGATACAGAAGATTGCTTCACAACCAGATTACTGCGTGATTCGCTCACCAAATGGCTCATCTCGGGCGCAATAGCAAGCAGTATCTCATCACCGTAAACCTGGGGTGTTACCTTTAAGCTCATGCCCACTTCAACTCGTTCCACCCGTGTCGTTTTATCCCCGGAATCGGCCAGCAGCAAAATCTGCCTGTCACCCACAAAAAGGTGAGCGGCCTGGCCGCTGCTCACTAGGACGCGGGGATCGGCATGGATCTTCGCCTCCTGCGTCTCTTCCAGTGCTTTAAGGTTCAATAAAAGGTTGCCAAGTGCGCTTGTTTGCAGCAGGTGCAGGTTATCTCGCAGATTAATGGCACCCGCCCAGCCATCCGCAGCGTTTTGCTCCGTTGGCAGAGCTATTTGAAAGAGATTGGTACCCAACTCCTTCAGCGCTTTGGTGGAGATCTCTGTCACGATAACCTGAATTTCTACCTGTTTTTGCGGTTTATCCAGTGCTTCTATGAACTGTAAAATCTTTTTCAATTCCAGCGGGGGCGCCGTGATAGTGAGCATCCTACCGCCCCGTTCCCCTTTCACATAACTGGTCAAAAAAGATGGTAAGGCCCCTAAGACCTGTTCAGCCGTCATGTGCTGCAAAAAAACAACCTCGGTATCAGCAAGTTCGGCAAAGGTGTTGCTGCGGGGATCGGGCAGGCCAACTAGGTAAAAATCGTCGATTTTGCGGAATGTAAACCCCCCGCCTATTAAAATCAGGCGCAAGGCTTGCTCCAGCGGAACGTCCTGCAGATCGGCCGTGACAACCCCACTGACGGTAGAATCGGGAATAATGTTGATCCCGGTCTGCAGCGTAATCTCGTTTAAGGCATCCTTGATCCCGGTGTCAAACAAAAAGAGGTTGACAAGCGGTTGTTCCGGCGGTTCGACTGCCCCGGCAGCTACGCCCAACAGCAGCACAAGCACCAACACAAGTAGGGTATATTGTCTTTTCTTCATCTTTCACCCTCCAATTTCACTTCCGTTGAATTTTAAAGCCAATCACAAACTGTCCGGGACTACAGTGAGCAAGATTGCGCCCGTATAGATCTGGGCCGGATTTTCCCAAAACACTGTAAGCCGAAAATCAAAAGCAACCTCAGCCACACCGGCCTGCCCGCTTTGCACCGGCCTGCGCTCCAGCGTAATCTCTTCCCAGACCTCCCCATCATATGCAGGTGAGTGCCGCCAGCGTAACTGAGAAATGTGAACTAATCCGCCGCGCTGCCCATATAAAAACTCTTCGGGTGCTGAAATCAGCAGCGTATAAGGCACATTGCCCGATACGGTGGCGGTCACGGCCTCAATTTTGGTGGCCATAATCCCCGTCTTAATCCGGCTGGCGCTGCCCAGAATGTAATCGAAATCCGTTTCGGCGAAAATCAACTCGTTGGCATCCAGCTCCAAAATGATCATCTGGGGAATGGTAACTGTAACGGGAACATGCGCCCGGGCCATGGCCAATACGCTCTGCCCCGCCGTTAACAGCAGGATGACGACTAAAATGCTGCTCATGTATCTCCTCACTTCTGTACCTCCTCCCCCATACTATTTCCCAAATGTTACCTCTTATGCGAAGATCTTCTCCTTTAGAAAAAAATAAAACCGGGCTTTGGCCCACTTAGGGGATAAAGCCCGGTTAAAAGGATTTGACTCACATTATACTGTCAGCATATCTTTTTGTTCCACTAACACCCGTTCCCAAAATCGCTGGCGGCCCACCGCTTTAATGAAATCCCGGGGGAAGTTGCCGCTGTCTGCCGCCGAAATGACCCCGGCCAAGTTGCCGTAGGTCGGTCTATATTTCTGCCCCGTTGAAGCAAGGCCAATCGGTTTGAAAAATTTATAAGCGGTATTGACGAAATCCTGCACGTCCATATCGAACTTACCCTGCCTGTCAGCATTGCCACCCACTACATAAAGAGAGTCATAGAGTACCGGATAGGTGGTAATACAAGTTTCGTTAACCTCAATTTGCAGGCCGCCCGCACCGGTTACGGTGCCTAATTTTTCGCTAATCGCCTCAAAAAAGACCCCATTTTCCCGCATAGCGGCAAAAACGGGCTCCACTTCCGCATCATCAAAACCATTGCCGATCAAAACGCCCACCTTTTGGGTAAAGGGCGTATAAGTTGTGCGGCCCATGCTGAGAATAGGTGAACTCTTATTCGTCTCCACATGGGTTCCCTGCGGTGGGTTAACGCCGATACCCTCCGCTATTTTCACCGCAAATTCCCGATCTACGTTGGCGAACATCTCCACGTTTTGCTGCCGCACATCCTTACTTTTCACTTTGCCTAGATGGAAAATGAAAGTGCTGACTAAATCCCGCTGTTCAACGGGGGACATGCTGTTCCAAAACAGCCTGGCCTGTGAGAAATGATCCTTAAACAAATCACTGGGAAACTGCCTTGTAATCCGCCCTTCCACTTTCGTTGGATAGTGATTGTAACCGCCCAATTCCGCGGGGACTTCAGCAGGCGTATTGTCAGCCATCGAGTTTTCATGGTAGTTGATGGGGTCAACATCGATGCGGTATCTGGAATAACTGTCCCGCTGATTATAATTTGTCTCTACGATAGGTCTGTTGATGGGGATCTCTTCAATGTTACCGGTTCCTAGGCGATGGTAATCGGTATCTCGATAGGCAAAAGCCCTGCCCTGCAGGACCGGATCGTGGGAAAACTCAATACCGGGCACCACATTGGCAGGATCGAATGAAGATTGTTCTTCTTCCGCGAAAAAGTTGTCTACTAATCTGTTCAAAGTCAACTTGCCGATCATCTCAAAAGGAATAGTTTCCTCAGGCCAAATTTTTGTGGCATCCAGAAGATCAAAGTCGTATTTGAATTCATCCTCTTCCGGAATCAATTGCACGCCGAAATCGTACTCCGGATAAGCCTCCCGTTCAATGGCTTCAATCAGATCGTGACGGTGAAAGTCAGGATCAACCCCACCAATGATATTCGCCTCATCGAGCAAAAGACCGTGCACACCTAGTTTGGGTTTCCAGACGAATCTAACAAAAGTAGATTTACCCTCTCCATTAACAAAGCGGAACGTGTTAATGGGGTAGCCTTCCATCATGCGCCAACTGCGCGGCCTGCCCCGCATGGACATGAGCCACATGATAAAATGAGCCGATTCCTGGTTATTGGCAACGTAATCCCAAAGGTGATCGTGGGCGGCCGTTGCTTGAGGTACATCAGTAACGGGGTTTGGTTTTACCGCATGGGTAAAATCAACGAATTTCATGGCATCCTGCAAAATGAAGGTGCCGAAGTTAAGAGCCAAGTTATCGTAGTTTCCTTCCTGCGTATAAAACTTTGTAGCAAAGCCCCGCACATCTTGGGCCGTATCTTTCGAACCCCTACTGCCTATGAAGTTAGAAAAGCGGACAAAAACAGGGGTGATGCGCCCCACTTCCTGCAAGAAATGGGCTTTGGTAACGTGGCCCATAGCTTTAGTGCACTCAAATTCGCCGTGCACCCCAAAACCCCTGGCATGGACCACCTTCTCCGGAATCCGTTCTCGGCTGAAGTGCGATTGTTTTTTATAAAAATGAAAATCCTGAAAAAGCAAAGGCCCCCGCTCCCCGGCCCGCAGTGACCATCTGTTATTGGAAATTTTCAAGCCCGCATCATTTGTTAAAGGCTTGCCCGCATTTTGCCTGCGATAATGCCTTAACTGTTCTAGTTTGGCGTTCAAGCGCCGCCCGTTTTCAATATACATTGTGCACATCCCTACCTTTTAGTTAGTCCTTATAGTGATGTGCAGAGATATCGGAAATATGTTTTTCTCCGGTGACCACTATTTTCCACAGCAAAAAAGCACGCCAGGGTATTCCTAACGTGCCGGCATTATATATGAAGCGTTATTTAGTCGTTTCTTTCTACTTGAAGCGAAAAATGATCCTCGGCCAGATGTGTGTTGGAAAAGATACTTTGCGCTTCCTCCAATAGCTTGTGGTAAGTTCGGGGTGTGTAGCGAGAGCTGAAATGGGTCAGAATCAGTGCCTTTACGTTGGCCATTTTCGCGACTTGAGCCGCCTGCAGCGTTGTAGAATGGAAAAATTCATAGGCCCGTTCCTCTAATTTCCCGGCAAAGGTCGCTTCGTGAACGAGCAAATCGGCGTCTTTAGCCAGTTCTATGGCCGCTTCGCTAAAACGCGTATCCCCCACGATCACCACATGCCTACCCCTGCGAGGCGGCCCGACAAAATCGGGGCCATGAAGCACTCTTCCGTCATCGAGCGTGATCGTTTCCCCGTCTTTCAGGCACCCGTAGATTGGCCCGGGCCGCACCCCCATTTTTTGCAGCCTTTTTGCATCAAGCGGTCCCGGGCTGTCCATCTCCTCCAGGCGATACCCGTAACTGGGCAGGCCGTGCTCCACTAAGCCCACCCGCAGGCGCCAGGAATCGATTTCTAGTTCGATTACGGGCATCAACTCCCGAATCTCAAGGGGATAGCTTAGCCGAGTGCTGCTCAAATCCAACGCGGTGTCAACAAATCTGCGAATGCCCGGGGGCCCATAAAGGGCCAGCGGAATGTCTTTGGCAGAAAAGGATCTGCTGGCCAAAAGCCCCGGTAAGCCAAAAATATGATCGCCGTGGAGATGGGTGATGAAAATACGGGTGATTTTGCGCAGGCTAAAAGGTGATGCCAAAAGCTGATGCTGAGTGCCCTCGCCGCAGTCAAACAGCCACACATCACCTGCAGAAGCAGGTAAACGCAGCGCAATGCTTGTCACATTGCGCTCCAAAGATGGCTTCCCCGCCCCGGTGCCGAGAAAATATACAAGCACTGTGATCCTCCCTACCTTATTTCGGTTTGCACAAACTGTTCGCAGTTGATCGAGCGGAGTCCTGCCCGGTCCAATAAAAAGACTTGAGTAAAGACCTCTCCAATGAACTTGCGATCATGCGAAACAGCGATAATACAGCCGCCAAAGCTCTTCAGTGCGGCCCTGATTTCCGGGCCGGACAGCGGCGAAAGATTTCTCGTGGGCTCGTCTAAAATGAGTACTTCTGCCCGCTCGAGGATCATTTTGGAAAAATAAAGTTTGGCCCTCTGCCCCCCCGATAATTCGCTAAGCGGTCGAAACATCTCCTCTTTCGTAAAGTTCATACTGCCCAGATAGGTCCGCACCTTAGTCAATTCCCCTTTTTTGCGGGAAGAAGCGAGAAATTCCACAGCCGTCTGCCCAGCCCCCATCGTGTCCGCATAATCCTGCGGCATATAACCATAGGGGATGGAGCTTTGCTTCAATTCCTGCAGGATCCGGCGCAAAAGGGTAGTTTTGCCTGACCCATTGGCCCCCACGATGCACATTTTCTGCGGGCCAACTACGTTCAGGCTGACATGGCGAGCAAGTACGAGATCACCCACCTGCAGTACATCTAGGTAGAGATCGAGAATTCTCTTGCCATTGGGGATCGAAATAGCGTCACTGAAGCCCACATCGATGCCCTGCTCAAAATCGGGTTTAGGTGTCATACGTTCTTTTTCCCGCTCAAAACGCCTGCCCATGGATTTTACCGAGTGCATTTTATCTTTCAGATTCTTGGCAACAGACGGTTCCTGCCTAGAAACCGTACGCAGTTCATGCTGCACCCTTTGGTAGATCTGCCGGTAGCGCTCCATTTTGGCATCATATTCTTCCTTTTCCTTTTTGGCCAGCTGCGTCTGTTTAATGATCCGCTCTTCCCTATTCTGCACATATTCGGAATAGCGTAGGCCCGCAATCGTATATTGAGGCTTGCTCTTTTTGATCAGCTGCTCTAAATGAATGATGGTATTGGCGCAATTTTCCAGAAGCAGCTCGTCATGGGAAACGAACATCACGGGAATCTCCAAACCTTGGATGAAGTGCTCCAACCACTGTACTGATGCCAAATCAAGATCGTTGCTGGGCTCATCTAAAAGAAGCACAGTGGGCCGCTTGAGCATCTCGCATAGTAATTGAAACTTGATTTTCTCCCCGCCCGAAAGCTGCCCTAACGTTATCTTCTCCGAAATCCTCTCTTCCGGAAAGCCCATTTCAGCCAAAAGACGATAGTACAGGGCATAATCCAAATTGGCCCAACCTACCTTGTGCCGCAAATAGCTTTCTACGCTTCCGTCCAGCACCGCTTCATCCGGGACTTGGGGCAGGTAGCCGATTATTTCCCCGGTCTTAATAATTTCACCTTCCATCTCCACGTAAGCACGCAGGGATTCGGGTCTGGCGATCGCTTTTAACAGTGTCGATTTGCCGTTACCTTCTTCCCCGATCAAAGCCACCTTCATTCCCTCCATGAGCGAAAAGCTGAAATCATAGAGCAGCGGGCGCAGGTCTTTACGCAGATATAAGGATAAATCTTTGATGATCAACATAAAAAAACCCCCTTGCCGGTTGCCGGGGATTGAATAGCGAAAGAAGAGGCATAAAGCCGCTCTTAGGGCAAACAATCATCAAGCTACTCAATATGGCAACCGGAAACGAACCTTGCAAGCAAGGCCGAACATCCAATTCAAATACGGCCATATTGATTAGTTGATCATCGCTTTCCTCCTGCTTTAAGTTTTCCTTGTTATAAAAATCATATTCTCCGCAAGTTAAAAAAGTCCTCTAGTTAAAACCGCATAACTTTGGCCCACTTCAATAATTATTCATCATTCACACTCTTCCTTGATTGGGCGCTGATAGAGCCTTTAAAAAAATTGTTCATCTTTTCCGGACGATTATGCGACAAGAATAAATAGCGACAACCCCGAAAAATGGAGAAGGTTCATTTGCGTGGGTAAAATACATTCAGGGTTCAAGCGACTATTCGCTTCTGCCGAGCCCGCCCCTAAAACCTTAGCGGGTGTGCGGGCGAACTATCCGTAAATAAACGAGCAAACCGCGGAAGGATTTAGTTGCCTAGCCTAGAAAACTATAGTGCCCTGATTTGGGAGGTGTTTCACCTACCTTGAACAACTAAACGATGGGGGAGACAGAACATGAAAAATGAAGAAAAAATATTATCAATGCTTGACCTCATTGCGCAAGAGGTGAAAAACCTTAGGGAAATTACAGTCACTAAAGAAGAGTTCCAATCATTCAAAGACGAGATGTACTCCTTCAAAGACGAGATGTACTCCTTCAAAGACGAGATGATTGTATTTAAAAAGAATACCGAGACGAAGCTGCAAAGCATTGATCAGAAAATTAACGAGCAAACAAAGCTATTAGACGCCAGATTTGATGTTTTGAACGAACGTCTCTTCAAACAGGAAGCCCAGATTATGATTTTAAGAAGGGAAAAGGCGCAGTAAGAGACCGGGCACAGACCGAATTTATCTCCTACTGCTTCTATCCAAGATCACAAACCCCCTTACCGGTTGATAAATCAACCGCAAGGGGGTTTCATTTCATATTTGAAAGACCTACCCGGTCCCACGTCCTCTTCCCTTTGGCACGGCTCAATGTCCCGCGAACTGCATCAATGGTGTTATGAAGAATATCAATACCGAACAGGCAATCAAAGTGACAAAGGCTGGCGACCGATTAGTGGCTCTGTACCCCAACGCCCCGGAAACGTATTGGGAACGTATCGATAAACTCCGGTATTTGCGCGGCGCTGATGGGAGGGGAATAAAGATACCCTTGAATCAAGAATTCCCCGATGCTTAACAGCTTTGCCAGCTGCTCTCGGTTATCCACGTATTCGACGACCGCCTCTATATTTAGACTCTGACATAAGTGGTGAATCATGGAAATCAACTCCAGGTTAAGCGGGTTTTTGATCACATCACTACTTAATGAACCATCTATTTTCAA
>CAZVDE010000053.1:0-10849 GCA_964626065.1 uncultured Clostridiaceae bacterium
CCTGCTTGTTCGGTGGATCCACAACCCAATATTCTTTCACTCCGCCGTCTAGGTATAGATTGAGTTTCTTTAAAAGGTCATTTCTTTTGGTCTCGTCCGAGAGGATCTCCATAACCAGCTCGGGCACGCCGTGGTAGTAGCCGTCATCGCCGAGTTTTTCTCTAAGATTGCAAATGACCATCAAATCAGGCTGCACCACATTGATGTCCCCCTCGTAACGGGAGATGGTAATATCAAAGGGGGCGGCCAATGCTTGGCAGGGCTGTCCGTCGAAAAACCGGAAGAGCATGCCTTGCAGTCGGGATGAAACAAACTGGTGCTCCACCTTCGGGGAGGCTTGCAGAAAAATTTCCCCATCAATATATTCATAGCGCTCTAATGTCTCTTCTTTTGTCAGTTTCGAGAATTCCTCGAAGCTCGCTTGTCCGAGCCGTCTCATAATACACACCTCCGCAGCCTAAAAGGCAGTCTTCTATGAAGGCGGCCCTCTATAGGAAAACGTCATTTAGTTCGACGGCTAAATCAGGAAAATGAAATGAAATCGCCTGTTCGGGGCAGGTAAACGCCTTTTGGTTGATAATATTCCCTTCAGCAAAATGGTAGATGAACACCTGCTTGTTCGGTGGATCCACAACCCAATATTCTTTCACTCCGCCGTCTAGGTATAGATTGAGTTTCTTTAAAAGGTCATTTCTTTTGGTCTCGTCCGAGAGGATCTCCATAACCAGCTCGGGCACGCCGTGGTAGTAGCCGTCATCGCCGAGTTTTTCTCTAAGATTGCAAATGACCATCAAATCAGGCTGCACCACATTGATGTCCCCCTCATAACGGGAGATGGTAATATCAAAGGGGGCGGCAAAAGGAACGCAAGATTTACCGGCAAAAAAGTCCCCAAGCTTGTTGGCTAGCCTAAACGATGTGAATTGGTGGCCCACCTTCGGTGAGGCTTGCAAAAAAATTTCCCCATCAATATACTCATAGCGCTCTAATGTCTCTTCCTTTGTCAGTTCCAAAAACTCCTCGAAGCTCGCTTTGCGCAGGCCGTAGCCTGGGGTTGGCGCTCTTTCAGCCATGAGATTCCGGCGAATACTTAAACCGGAGAGTTTAGCCACATCCTTGCCGTTGCGGGTGACAATGATTTCCTGTTCTTGGGCAACCAAAAGATAGTGGCCGAAATTATTCTGCAGTTCAGTTGAACTGACCCTCCTCATCGTTCACACCTCCAGTCATAATAGCTAGGTTAGCTAATTTAAGGATAACAAATGGAGATAATATTGTCAAGATTTTTTTAATAGTTTCTAAATGGGTCATGCAGCGCCCGGACAGGATCGCAATCATGTTCAGCGAATAGATAGAAAGGGATGCGATTATTTTAAGTGTTTGTGCATAAATACTGCATAACATGTAAAAAAGGGCAGTTTAAGAGATGGGGTGAGAATTTACCGCCTAGGAGTACGGTGTGAGAGCGGGCCCCAATCTTTATGATCTTTATTCCAAAGCAGTCTTTGGCGCTACCGCAGATCCCGCTTTGATTGATGTTCTACTGGGGGATCGGGTCGGTGATAGCGATGACTAACATACCGGCCCGTGCGGCCCGGAACACGAAAAATCGGCATTCGCTTGATCCCGGAAGGCCATGAAGCAGATATCTACTTCCGGCGCTTCGCACGTGGAAAAAGGTTGCGGGCGACAATGGTCTTTTGTCGCTGGGTCCAATGGATAGGAAAGGCGAAGGGGTGACGATGGTTTGGATTCTGCTCTTTCTTTAGATAAACAGGTTTTGGAAACGGCCTATTTGACCGCGCAGAATGTGCAGCGCTACCGCACTATCTTACGTTATTTCTACCGCCAGCATCAACAGCTCAATTATTGGCTTGGGTTGGAAGATGTTTTAGAGTTTATGAAGGCCCAATCCGCCTTTGCTGACTATACGCGGGAGCAGGCGGAGCAGGATCTGAATGCGCTTGTTCAGTGGAAGAATTTGTTAGCAACCCAAGATATGGCGAAAGTCCTCACATTGGAGGAATTCAAAAACAGGCGTTATCGCTATCAATTGACACCCACCACAGTCGAAATTGAACGTTTGCTGATCAAACTTGCTTCGATAGTGGGCGTCGGTGGCTCTTTGGAAGCCAAGCTTTTTCAGCGTATTACGCAGCACGTGCGGCGCATACCCGAAATAGCCGGTGGGAATAAAGATGAAATCCGTGCCTGGTGGCAGGACATGAGCATTGATTTTCAACGCCTCAATGATAGCGCAACTGATTATCTTGCCAGCTTGGAACGGGGAAAATTGGGTGAGCTTTTGGATACCGCTTCTTTCTTGGTGTACAAGAGCCGCATCACAGAATATCTGCGTGATTTCATTAAAGAATTGCAGCGCTATGGGCCAACGATCGAATCTTTACTGGCGGAAACGGACGCTACAGTTATAGAAAGAATATTAGCTGAAGTGATTGCCTACGAAAAAGATATACCTCGCATTGAGCAGGAAATAGATGTGGGTGAATTAGAAAGAGAAATTCACGGCCAGTGGCGCAGCCTGTGTGCGTGGTTTGGCATCTCCACCGGTCAAAGGAGCGAGGGGGTGCGGCTCCTACAGATCACGGACGGCGTTATTCGCCGTTTAACGCGTTTAGCGTACCGTTTAGCTGAAACACAAAATAGCCTAGTGAGTAGGCGGCGCGAATATCAGCATTTGGCTCGGTTGTTTTCTAATTGCACGGATCTAACAGAGGCCCATTTGCTTTCAGCCGCAATAGTGGGCCCGGGCAATACTCGTCATTTGTTTGGTGAATTCATTCGGCAAACGGATAGCAATTCTACCGCCATCTGGGAAGAACCACCGTTTTTGGTCCCCCTCAGGCCGCGTGTGAGGGGATTTCGCGATAGATTGGAACAGGAAAGTATTCATAGTAAAGCCAAGCAAAAAGAAAAAACATTAGCCGCCTATTTGCAGCTCCGGCAGGAAGAGGCCGAAGTGCTGGATCGACATGTCCGGGATGCTGTTATTGATTTTAGTTCGCTGCCGATTTTGGAACCCCACGTTCGAGTAACCCTGCTGCACTGGGTTAGTAAAGCGATGGGAAACCGAGCGAGGATTGGCCAAACGGAGGATGGGCGTACCTACCGGCTGGAAATAAATACACACGAGCAAATCGTTTTACGCTGTGAAGACGGCAATTTGAGGATGCCCAGCATAAAGATTAAATTTTTGGAAACGAAGCGGGGGTGAGTTCTTGGAAGAAGTGCTTCTACTCATGGAGAACTTTTGGATATTGCGAGAGGAACGGCCCGATGATTACTACCGGATTAAAGATAAAGAAAGCGAACTCCGCGATTTTTTTCGGGACAAGCTAGGGTACACATTGGTAGTCAATCCGCATCTGATTCGACTGATAAAAATCCCGGGGGAGGCCCGGGCGTGGATGGGGATCCAAGATTTTTCGGAACCCTTGGACTATGTTTTTTTGTTTTTAACCTTGTCTTTTTTGGAAGATAAGGGTGCTGAGGATCAGTTTATCCTTTCAGAACTTACCGAATTCATAGTCACCCTCTTTCCGGGTGTAGAAGACATCGATTGGACCCTCTTTGGGCAAAGGCGCAGTCTGGTCCGGGTGCTGCAATACGTGCGGGGCCTGGGGCTACTGCGTATTAATGACGGGTCAGAGCAAGGTTTTTCACAAAGCGCAGAGGTGGAAGTACTCTATGAGAGCACAGGGCTATCCCGCTATTTTTTACCTTTTTTCACCGGTGACCTAACTGAATTATCCGATGGGGATGCTTTCTTGCGGCGGGAAAGGGGCGCCTTAGAGGAGGATCGGGGCTTAGTTCGCCGGCACAGGGTTTACCGCAGATTACTCCTATCCCCGGTCGTTTACGCTAAAGGCAGTGATGATCCGGACTTTCAATATTTAAAGAACTATAGGCCAACGATAGAACGGGATCTAGCCCAGTGGTTTGGGGCTGAATTGCATCTGCAGCGCCATAGTGCCTCCCTTATTCTCAGCGATAGGCGTTTTTCGCCCCAGACGTTTCCTGAAGGCAATAACCTAGCCGATATTACACTTAAGTTAGCCCAATTATTGCGCGACAGAATTACTCGGGCGGATGTGTCTTTTGGAGAAAACGGTGCGTTGGTCTTAGTAGAGGCCGAATTTCACAAGTTGTTAGGTGAATGCCATAAAAAATGGGCCGGGAATTGGTATAAAACATGGCGCGAGATGCCCTTGAACAAGCTGGCGGAGGAAGTCCTCGCCTATCTGGAGGATTGGGAGATGGCCAGTTGGGATCCGCATTTGCGGACAATTACATTTTTGCCCCTAGCATTCAAATTAGTGGGCGAATACCCAAAAGGAGAATGAATGTGCAGAGATGGGTCCCCCAGCGGGTGGGTTTAGTAAATTACTGGTACTATGACGAAGAGGAATTTGAATTTGCCAATGGCAAATTGCTGCTGCGAGGTAGTAACGGTTCCGGGAAATCAGTTACGATGCAGAGCCTTATTCCTCTTTTATTAGATGGCAATAAAAGCCCCGAACGCCTGGATCCTTTCGGTTCTAGGGCGCGCCAAATGCAGGACTACCTGTTGGATGAAGGCCGCTCCATCGATCAGCGCACAGGCTACCTGTTTATGGAGTTTAAGCGGGGCGCGGCCCAACAATTCCTCACGATCGGCCTGGGCCTCTTGGCCCGCCGCCATCGGCCGGTGGATTCCTGGGGGTTTGCCATTACGGATGGACGGCGCATCGGCAGAGATCTAGAATTATACAAATCCGCCTTTCTGGCGGACGGAGGCGGGGCCAAAGTTCCTATTTCCAAAAAAGAATTGCGGGAACTGCTCGGCGACGGGGGCGTATTTTGCAGCAGCCAAGGGGATTATATGGCGCTTGTCAACCAATTGCTTTTTGGTTTTCATTCGCTGGATGAATACGATGAATTGATAAAATTATTGATCCAGTTGCGCAGCCCAAAACTTTCTAAAGATTTTCGGCCCAACGTGCTCTATGGGATTATGAATTCGTCTTTGCAGGCACTGTCTGATGAGGACTTGCGGCCTTTAACTGAAACAGTCGAAAACATGGACCAAATGCGCACTCAGCTGGCCGAGCTGAAGCGCAATCAGCGGGCGGCTGCAAAGATTCAAAGCGAATATAATAAATATAATCGCGCCTTACTGTACAATAAGGCAGTTAACTGGCAAGAGGCCCGTGCCGGCCTGCGGCGGCGGGAAAGGGCGATTCGTGAAAACGAGCGGCTGCAGCAGGCGGAACAGGAAGAATTTCAGGCATTGGGGATCAAAATTTCCCGTTTGGACCAAGAGCAAACCGCCTTGGCCGCAAAGGAACTGGAGCTGAGGGACGATGATGCCTTCCGCTTGGAGGAAAGATATCAGGCACAACTGCGCCGTCGTGATGAGTTGGGGCAACAATTGCAGCTTAAAGAGGCCAATTTGACGCAAAAGATCGCCAGGGAAAAGGACTTGGAGAAGCAAACGTCCCAAGTTCTGTGGCAAAGTGAACATTTGGAAAAATCGTTGCAAGCAGATTTAAGTGAGCTGGACGAAATAGGCGAAGGTGTCCTTTTTGCGGACCATATCTTTGATCGGGATGATTTGCGCCAAGCATGGACGGAACCTTTTGATTTCGCCCCTTGGCATCGGGATGCCCAGCACTACCAGCATCGGCTTAAGCAAGTCCGTTCAGCTTTAGAGGAAAAGGAACGGGCCATAAAACGATACGACGAATTGCTGGCGGAACAGGACCGCTTTACAAACGAGCGGGAACTGGCAGAACGCGAGCAAGAGAATCAGTTGGAGAAACTAGAGAGGGAGCGCCAGAGTTATCTGGCGGTTTTGGCAACTTGGTATGCTCAGCTTGAAGAATTGCGGCTGCAAACGGATGAGCGTCATTCGCTGCACCAGTTGGTTCTTGATTACGGCGAGGGAAAAGGCCGGGCCGATTTGGAAAAATTCCTTTTTCCCCTCTGGCGAAAATTTGATAATGAGCTTGCAGAAAAAATTCTGCAGGAGAAACAAATACATGGGCTTCTCAGCAAAGACCGGGCGGATACAGTCCAGGCTTTAGCCGAGTGGCAGGCGCAAGAAGAGCCTGAGCCTGAACGGGATCCCCAAATCAGCGCTACTCGCCGGCTACTGCGGCAGGCAAAAGTTGACCACCTTCCCTTTTATCAGGCGGTGGATTTCAAAGAGGGTGTCCCAGCAGCGATGCGGGCAACCATGGAAACCGTGTTTTTGGATCTGGGGATTCTGGATGCCCTAATTGTTCCCGAAGATCAACAGTCAAAGGCTAGGCAGGTATTAGGTAAAGGGTCCGATAAAATTTTGCTGGCCGCGGCTGCAGCGAGATGTGACGGGCAGGCTGGCTTAAATGCAGTTTTGGAGGCCGTTTGTTCGCCCGAGCCACTGCGGAATCAGGTTGAACGTTTTTTGGCTGGCTTTGCGCTGAGTGAAATAGAAAGTGAGTGGTCTATTAAAAAAGATGGGTGTTTTTCCTTCGGTAAACTAGTAGGAAGAGCGCGCACGGGGATTCCCGCCCGCTTTATTGGTGTTGAGACTAGGCGCCTCTTTCGAGCGGAAAAAATAGAGGCTTTGCGGCAGGAACTGGCGCATTTAGAGAAACAGCTAGACAGTTTGCGGAGAAACCTAGGTCGGCTGGAGGCGTCTCGAGTTCAACTACAACAGGAGCTCGGCAGCCTACCGCCCACTAATTCTTTAGAGCAACAGGTCGAAGCCTTACTGGCCGCGGAGCGTAAGACCTTGCTTATAGGGGAGAGGTTGGAAGCACACGGCCTGCTATTGCAAAATCAGTATGCACTAGTCCAAAAACAGAGCAATTTAGTCCGGGAAAAGACGCTGGGGCTGAGTTTACCCCCTGCTCTAACTAAAGTCCAAGCGGCGGAAGAAGGAATGCAGGCTTATGCGGTGGCTTTGGCCCGCCTGCAGGGGGGATATGATAGGTGGCTGGCAGTGAGGGATCAGGGCGCCTCCTTACTATCCGGCCTGGAAGTGCTGCGGGAGGATGTGGATTTGCTGAAAGGCGAATTAAACTTACTAAAGCGGGAGTTAGATGGCTGCCTGCGGCTCGTGCGGGAACTGCAATCACTAAGGGAAAGGCCTGAGTTCAAAAGGCTTCAGGCGGAGATTGTGAATATTGTCAGCCGCCTCAAGGAGATACCCCAAGAGATCCTGGGTAAAGCAACTCGCCGGGGCCGCTTAGAAGGCAGTCTTTCCGGCCTTGCCCGGGAGTTGGAAAAAGAACGCTTAGAGCTGGAAACGGAACAACGCTTGTTGAAGCAAGCAGAAAAAGAACTGCGCAGCGAAGCAAATCTTGGTTTTGCCAAACGTCTACAGGGGGAAACACCCGAAGAGTTGGTGAGCGAAGTGATGGAGCTGTTGGGCAAAGAAGAGAGTGTCAAGGATTTAGATGAAAACCTATTAACGCGAAGGCTTCAAGAGGCGGTCTACGCAGAGCGGCCCGATCTTTTAGACTATGGGCTAATCATTGGTGAACTAGACTCGCGTCTAGTTGTCACCGCTCGTTTGGAGAACCAAACAGTCTCCTTGTATCAGCTTGTAGATTGGCTCGACGGCGAAATAGCCAGAAATGAATTGCTTTTGGATGAAGCGGACCGCGAACTGTTTGAAGAAATCATCCTTCAGACTGTGGGCCAAAAAATTCGCGCCAAAATCTATCGAGCAGAAGAATGGGTGCGCAACATGAATCGGTTGATGGAAACACGCGATACCACCAGCGGCTTGACGCTGCAGTTGCAGTGGAAACCCAAGCCCGCGGAAACAGAGGACGAGTTGGGGACCTGGGATCTGGTGCGAATCTTGAAAACGGATGTGACCATTTTAAGCGAAGAGGTCTTTAACCGGGTCACAAATCATTTCCGCAGCAAGGTGGAACGGGCGAAAGCACGGCTAGCGGAACACGATTCGCCGCTCTCGTTTCATCAAACAATTCGCGAAATACTTGACTATCGCCGCTGGTTCGAGTTTTGCTTATTCTTCCGTAAAACGGGGGAACCACGCCGGGAGTTGACAAATAGGGCTTTTGACCAGCTCAGCGGTGGGGAAAAAGCCATGGCCATGTATATTCCTCTGTTTTCTTCTGTTTATTCTCGCTACCAAGGGGCCAGAGACGATGCACCGCGCCTGATTTCACTTGATGAGGCCTTCGCCGGGGTTGATGACAGCAATATTCGTGACATGTTTGAGCTGATGGAGCACTTAGGCTTCGATTACATCATTAACTCCCAGATCTTGTGGGGTGACTACGATACTGTCCCGGAACTCGCCATTTGCGAGCTTGTTAGGCCAAAGAACGCTGAGCATGTGAGCGTGATCCGCTATCTTTGGGACGGAAAAGTACGTACGCTGCTGACAGCAGTAGGTGAGGAGTGAAAAATCAATGCTCGCGGACGAGATGCAATTTTTCCACAAACAAAAGGGTTACAAGCGCATTTTTACCGCAATTCATGACCGCTATCGCTCCTTAGGCCGCATGGGCGGGAGAGTGACACTGACAAATTTGACGTCTGCTGAGCGGGAGGTCCTTTCTAACCATCTGCGTCGCGATTTCACAAAGCAAAATAGGGCGAGCTTTGGGGTGCGGGAATTTGCAGTTTCACTAGAAATGACCCGCTTTGCTGACTATTCTTTAGAAGAAATTTTAGCCGCCTACTTTTCTGTTGAGGAACTAATAACCGCAAAGGAAGAAGCCCGGCGTTTTAGTAGAGAACGCCGAGAGTTTTTCGAGGCGCTGATCCGTAAATATGGGGACGGTTTTGTCGGAGTCTGGCTTAGGGCCGTTTGGGAGCGAAGTGCCCCGGGGAGCAGAAGGATTCTTAAGGCTTATGCCAACTCTCCACAAGGGCTGAAAAATCAACTGGAAACAGTGGCTCGGGCACTGCAAGTGTTGGAAGGCAGAGAGGATCATTACTGGCGTTTGCCCGTTTTTGCCTCCCACGTGACAACCGATCCCCACGCGTTTGATTTGACCGCGGATTTGGGGAAAATACTAGTGGACGCTTTGTGCACCGTTTATGATTTACAAAGCCCGAAAACAAGAGAAGAAATCAATGAAGTTCTCTACCGGGCCGGTCTTCTAGTTGACGAGCTATCTAACTTTGTAACCTGCGCAGGTTTAACGGCCTATCAGAGCGAAATAGCACATCCGGTGTGGCTTGCCGCTTTGGAGGCCAAAGAACCCTTGCAGGTTCCTCTCTTGAATTTGAGTACCATCACCGGGGTGGTAAGCCCGCAGAAGATCGTCTTCGTAGTGGAAAATCCTGCGGTCTTTGCCGGGATCCTAGACGCCTTTCCGGCGAACCCCCCTCCGCTAATTTGTACCGCCGGGCAGGTGAAAATGGCGGGGCTGGCCCTTTTGGATTTTCTTGCCCAAAGGAAGACCGTGATCTACTATTCCGGTGATCTTGACCCAGAAGGGATATTGATCGCCCAGCGTTTAGCGGAACGCTATCCGAAATTGTTAAAGTATTGGCGTTTCAGCTGTGAGGATTATGAACGGGTGCTCTCAAATAAAACTTTAGCCAAGATCAGCATAGCCAAACTAAATAACATCCACGATCCCTGCCTGATTCCTTTAGCCCGGTGCATGGAGAAAACCGGACATGCGGCTTATCAAGAATTACTACTGCCCGACTTGATTAAGGATATGCGTAAGTTCGGCTTTGGGGAAGGTGGGTTTTGAGCCCTAACTAAGGAGTGAAGCGAAAGTATGGAATTACGGGGAATAATCTTACAGCATAATTGCATCTACCCCCGCTGGCAGGTTATGGATTTAGTTAAGTTAATCTATCAAAACGAGTTTGGCCCCGGCCATTATATCAGTGATTCCGAGGCCAGCCTAGAGAGACTGCGAGCGGAGATAAAAGGCCTGCCGCAGAATGAAGAAGGACCTTTATTTGTTGATCTGGGCAACGGATTTGGCCGTCTTCATCTTGACGCTGCCCGCGGCAAGTTAAGTGTGGAAACGATTAACCGGCTTTTCGTTCTTTCCGCCAAAAAACGCATAGGAAGTATGCAGACTTTCGGGTCCAAACTCGAAGCAGCAAAGGCGCTTTGCGCGGAAGGGCTGCTGCCATTTGCAGCAGGTGAATTGGAACGCTTTCTGATAGATTACAAAGCAAGGGGCTATCCCGCTGTCGGCCACAGCGAAGAGTATAGGCAGGTGTATTCCCCCGGCTACCGGGTCATCAATAGTACTTTCGCTCACTATTTTGATCTTCTGCAGAAAATAGAACAGCTCCTGGAGAAGAAGAAATATGTGGTTGCAGCCATCGACGGCCCGGCCGCCTCGGGTAAAACAACATTAGCCAAGCTGCTGAAGGACATCTATGCCTGCCCGGTTATTTCCATGGACCATTTCTTTTTGCGCCCGGAGCAGAGAACAAAAGAGAGGCTGCAAGAAGCGGGCGGCAATGTGGATTACGAACGTTTTCAAAAGGAGGTTTTACCCGGGCTGGGAAAGGGAGAAAGTTTTGGTTACCGCGTTTATAACTGCCAAACGCAGAGTTTTACTGCGGAACGGTCAATCCCAAAAGGCCCGTTGAGGGTAGTGGAAGGCTCGTACAGCTTGCATCCAAGATTTAGCGGAGATTACGATTTGCGCGTCTTTCTCACAATTGAGGGAGAAGAGCAAAAAAGGCGCATCCTGGCCAGAAACGGCCCTGAAATGTTCAAACGTTTTGTGAACGAGTGGATCCCTTTAGAGGAGAAATATTTTGCCGTCCATGACATTGCGGCGCAGAGTGATCTTGTTTTAAACAGCAAACGGAGTTGAGTAAAGATGGGCATCTTATT
>CAZVDE010000054.1:0-10580 GCA_964626065.1 uncultured Clostridiaceae bacterium
TGTTGTATATAGTGCTGCTCATAACCTTCATCACTCATATGGGGTGAAGCTAAATAAATCCTGTCATTCCTACTAGAACCCATCCAAATAGCATCTCCCTCGAAAACATCACATTACCCTAAATAATTCCACAAAATATGGTAAAATCCTGCACGTGGAAGACATTTACCAAGAAGTGGAATTGATTTAAATTCAAACGTTTTGGTTTTAAATGGTTTTACCATAATACGCCACTTAACCAGAAAACCCTCCCCCTTGCGAATTTCTTCATCCTTAGTTTTCAAAGTGCATACAAAACGCCTAATTCTGCATCATCTCCATTGGTAAACAAGAAAAAGTCTGGGGTTGATCTTGACTTCCGCGTTCCGGCTCCCCTGCAGTTTATAAGCGGTATTGGTTTGTAATCCGCTTCCATTGTTTCTGATTCTTGCCCCGTGTTCTACCGGGGCATTTATGGCGCGCCTTATTAACCATTTGGAGGGTTTTGGGACTTAAAAATAGAATGTTATGGTATCGCTTTTCTGATTACGTACTGATTACCACTTTGGAGAGGGAGATGGCGGTGGCGGATGTTGTACTAGATGGACTTGCACTACTTGAGGAACTTGGTAAAAAACAAAGACTGAATAAGGCGGAGATCGAAGAGATTTTGGTGCAAACCCTTTCTCTTTTGACCTCTGCAGATAATGAGCTCGAACGAACAGTTGATCTTCTGGTTGATCTGGACTTCGCTATCATTACCCCTTTCACCGAGGATGTATTGACTGCCTTAGAACACGAAGAACAAGCCCGCTTTGTGCAGGCTTTCCTCAAGGCGGAAAAAGTGGCCTCCAACCGCAACCACTACGGGCTGCGGCGCATCGTACTTATGGTCCATTCGCTTTTGGGTGAGGGAGAGGCGGAGGGCCTTGTTCACGTTCTTTTCAAAGCAGCGGTAAAGCATCAGGGAGCCAAGGGAAGTAACGCCAAAACAGATCAACTACTGGCGGAAAAGCTCCCCCGGCTCTACGAACTGGACTACTCTTCCTGGCGCCCCGCTGAATTAAACGGATTATTGGCGTGGTTGGAAGCGGTCGCACAAACTGAAAAAGCAATGGATGGGTTTTTAAAATTCAAGCACAAATGGGCCAAAGGCGATCAACCGGACAAATCCGCAGGGCAACCCGCCAAAAAACGTACCAGAAAAGACCATGGCTTAGAGCTGCTCTCTCAGCTGGAAAAACACCTGGAACGTTTAAATCGAGATCTAGCCAAACACAGGGCAGAAGAACAGAAGGCCAAGGGTGAGTTAGGGCGGTTAAACGGGGAGAATTCCGATTTATCCTCCCGGGTGGAAGAATTGAACGAACAAAACCGCGGCCTGGAAGGACAAGTCTACCGGCTGGAAACACGACTGGAGAGCTTAACCCGGGAAAACGCGGAACTTAACGAAAGGCTGCAGGCTGTATTTGCCGCCGATAAGAATCAAATCCAATTTGAACTTGACGCCTTCAGAGGAGATTTGGCAACACGCCTGCGGCCCGACTACAAAGACTTCCTGGACCTGGCGGACTTAGAACCGCACCCCGATTATTACCGAGCGCTAATAGTCGTCTTAGAGGGAATCTTTGAAACTCTGCGGCGCAAAGGCATTCGATTTCCCGGTGTGGAGGGTTAGCTGCAATGAAGAAAATTTATTATGGAATCGATTTTGGCAACACCAACACAACCGTCGTACAGATTCTGGCCGATCCATCCGGTAAACGCGTAGTACCCTTGGGCGAAGAGGGTGCCCCCTTCCCCTCTATTTTAGCTATTCACAGAAAATCGGGTGAGGTGCTGTACGGCCGAGAAGTAAAATACAGCCGTCAGCGGCTAGCAGAAGATCATGCCATCATAACTTCATTCAAATCCCGCTTAGGCACCGATTATATTGAAACGGTCGCGGGACATCACTACAACGCGGTAGAGTTAACAGCGCTGCTTTTAAAGTCGGTGAAGGATTATATTAAAACCCATAACAAACTTGAATTAACGGAAGCGGTCTTTTCCATCCCGGTGGACTTTACGGGCAAAAAACGGAGAGACCTCCGTCTGGCCGCCAAACTGGCGGGCATTACAGTTACCAGTTTCGTCAGCGAACCCACCGCCGCCTACATTGGCTGTTTAGAAACTTTGGGCGGCTATTCTCGCCTTGCCGTATTTGACTGGGGCGGAGGTACGCTGGACATCAGCATCTTAGATCGGGAAGGCAGTAAACTCAGGGAACTCTCGGTGCGAGGGCTAAATTTGGGCGGCGATGATTTGGATCTAATTTTAGCCAAAAAAATCCACGGCCGCCTCGCCTCAGAATACATGCTGGACACCTTCGATACCATGTCCGCCCGGGATCGAGACAGAATGCTGGAGCGCTGCGAAACCAGTAAAATTGAACTTTCGGACGAAGATTTTACCCGTTTTGGCCTGCTCAACTACGGCAGCATCCGTCAAAAAACGATCGCCATTGAACTTACCGAATTCACGGAACTGATCACACCCCAAATCAAACAGGCGGCACAAACCTTAGAAAAAGCGCTTCAAGAAGCGAACAGTTACGCCCAATTAGATGCCGTTTTGATGGTGGGGGGCAGCTCTAACATCAGGGCGATACGCCATGTGCTCACAGAATCTTTTGAGCGTAAAGAAATTAAGGTTATCCACCCGGAACAAGCCCAATGGGCCGCTGCCAGGGGTGCTGCCGAAATTGCCGCCACCAACTCGGGCTATCGCTTACAACAAAACATTGGAGTATTGCTCGCGGATCAAACTATCTTTCCCATTTTAGCCAAAGACACTGTAATCCCATTCCACGGAAACGAAGTTCGCTTCGGTGTGGTTGAAGAAACAACCTCCGCCCATATCATCATCGCCAACGAAAACGGAAAACGCCTGGGAACAGAGGCCTTACCCATTAAAGGCTTTACATCGGAAGGAATCCAAATTAAAGCCTCCGTAAACGAAGACCTTGTGGCTGCAGTTCAAATGCAGAGTACACACCGGCCGGACGATGTGAGAACTTTAGAGCTGCCCAGCATCGAATTTTGCTATGACCTGGATATCAAACCAAAGCAGCAAAACACCGTCCTACCGCAAGCCAAAACCCATTCGGTCTGTTCCTATCATGGCTGCAGCGAACCGATCTACAAAAACCGCTACTGCCGCTATCACTATAATTACGAGAAAGCCGCATCAAAATAAGGGGGATAGAAGTGCAATCTAATTTGGTACTGCAGAGCAACGTCTATGTCAACCGCACCGGGTTTGTCAGGGACCCGGAATTTGTCCGCCAAGTAAGGGGCATCAAAGCGCTGAAAGAACTAGAACGGCGGCTGGGCACCAATTATGCCAACCGCCTCACCGCCACCCAGCGGGCCGAACTTGATCGGGGCATCACCAAATGCTCCTACGATCCCGATCACTCCTTCGGCTATCTCCAAATAAACGGCCAACTGCGCTGGGTAAACCGCTGTGAACAGACAGAATGCGCCAATTTCCCCGGTTGTTCCGCACACCCCAACTTTGTCCCCATTCAGCGGGATCAACCAATTGCGATCCGCAAAAAACCGGAAACCCAAACCTTGGGCATTATTGATTATTCCTTACTTCAGCACTATTCAACGCAGGCCGGGTCTGCCCTTTCGCCCCTAGAGGATACCCTGCCCGAACCGGAGCCGGAAACAGAACATCCGGTTGTTCTTCCTCCGGTGGCAGAAGCGGTGGAAATCTTCCCGGGGGAATTTAGCTATGGGCAAATATCGGACGCCGCAGTCTTAATTGAATCCCCGCCCAGCGCCCGCATCTTAGTCAATGCCGGGCCCGGAACGGGCAAAACATATACCGTTATTCAGCGCTTGGCTTACCTGGCCCAAACTAGAGCGGTAAATTTACAAAATGTCCTGGTGCTCTGCTTTTCCCGCAGTGCAGTGGCTGTAATCAGAGAACGGCTGGAAGAGCAAATTGAGACAGGCAAACTGCCCTTCGAAACCCGCCGGCTTTTTCCTAATATAAGGACAATAGATTCCTTCGCCACCCTGATGATCAGAGAAACGGCCGAAGCACTGGAGCAGCTGTCCTACGACGAGAGAATAGAAACATTTATTGCTCTGGCGCAAGAATATGGTGAAGACTTCGGACAGCTGGAATATTTGATCATAGATGAAATTCAGGATCTGGTTGGTGTACGGGCCAGAATGATCAAAACGATCTTAGAACATCTCCAATGCGGTTTTCTACTTCTCGGCGATAAATGCCAGAGCATTTATGATTATTTACTTGATCCCAACTCAAACGAATTAAGTTCCGCAGAGTTTTATGCCTGGCTCGAATCCCGTTTCGGAGCAGAGCTGCAGGGTTATGAGTTAACCGAAAACAAAAGACAACTGGCACACCTGATCAGCCTTGCGGGCAACTTCCGGCAAGCGATCTTGACAAACAATGAAATCCGGATAAAGCAAAGTTTACAGCAGTGTACCTCCTCGCTAGAAACGGTAACCTGGTCTAAGCTAAGTGGTTTTTTACGGATGAATTCAAACTACAAATATGCCATTCTCTGCCAGACCAATGCTAGGGCGGCTACCATGGCTCAGAAGCTTTATGCAGACGAAATTCCCCACACAGTGGCACTGGGTTCACAGCGAGTTTTATTAGTACCTTGGATAGGAAAAATCTTCGCGGATTACACCGAAAGGTTAATGGGCCGCAATCAGTTTATAGACAAAGCGAACAAAATCGGCCTGGACGCCATCGATAAAAAGTGGGAACTGCTCAAAACGTTGGAAGGCCAAGATAATGAAGTGGTCCTTGACGCTGCCGCGCTCAAAACCGCCCTTTTCCGAGGGTATAATATTCCGCAGGAACTGGATTTGGCTGTGCAAGCCGGCGGTGTCGTCATCTCCACCATATATCGCGCCAAAGGCAAAGAATACGACGGGGTAATTTGGGTGCAGGAAAGAAGACGGGAATTCGAACCCAAGGTAGCCTATGTGGCGGTCACCCGCCCCAAAAGAAGCCTTTATAAGCTGCCCATACCATATCCTTTTTACGTGAAAAACCTCTCCAGCAATAGAACGATCCAATTGCGCTGGCCCCGTGGCGGAGGAAGACAATATTGCGCCGCTTTTCTGTTGGGCTTCGAAAATGATCTGGAACCGACAAGTTTTGTTGCGGGCAGCCCCGAGGAAGCATCTGTACGGCAAACCTACATCAAAGAACAAGTTAAAAAGGGCGATATTGTGACACTGGTCCGCCGAGACCAACAATTCTATGTCTTTCACGACGGAATGGAAATAGGCCGCCTTTCGCCCCGGGCACTGGCGGATTTAAAGGAAGCCATGAGGGTAACCAACGGCAGCCCACTGCCCCTGGCGCTCGGTCGAGGTTATGTCAGGTCAGTTGTAACGATCGTTCATCCCGGTTACAACGGCGAAGTACCCCAACCCTATGCAGCATCGGGCTTTTGGTTAGGAATTGAACTGGGCGGCATGGCCAAAACAGAATGGCAATAAAGGTGGAATGAACATGGCGAAACTGCAGGATTATTACCGAGCAAGAGATTTAATTGAAGAACTGTTGAGGCAAGAGCTGATCGGACCCATTTCCACTGCTGAAATTCTGAGGGAACGGCCCGATACAACCTATTCCTTGGGAATCCTCTGGCCCAAGAAAAGCAGCTTGGCATTTGATGAGCTGAGCCAAATGAGCCTGTTTGAAACGGAGCCATCCAAGTTAGGGGGCGAATCCTTAGAGGGCGCCGATCTGCCCGTCACAGAGTTAGAAGATGACCTTGAGGAATTTGCGGGCAAAATTGTTACCGCCAATTTATACAAGCCCTCCGGGTTGGCCCTCACTGTGCTGGTGCCCGCCGATGTAGAGCAAATCCAAGTCAGATTCACGGGGGCGCGGTATTTCAGTCAACTAACACAGGATACCTATGAGCGCAAACTAGAAGGCGGAGAAACGGAATCCGTCACCCGCGACGTACGAATCTATCAACGAAAGGCCTTTGACACCGGCTCCATCAGCATGGCCGTTGCCAATGGCAGAGTTCGCCCGGAAAGTTTCGACTGTGTGGAAATTGCACTGTTTATCCGCCATGTCTTTGGCGATCACAGTAAGCTTGTAACAGTCTGTGTAACCAATCAGTCTGTCTTGGACTCCAATAACTTTGTCAGCACCGCGGAAAACGCCATTTTCCAAAGCGAGCTTAGTTTGAGTGTAACGAAGGAGTTTTTGCATCTAGGCGATCGAGGGCAGGGCACGGCGGACAGGGAAGCGGAAAACCTCAATTTGCTCTACCGCAATGTGGAAAATTACGCCACCGGCCACGGCTGCGCCGTGAAGTGGAACACAGAAGACGGCCGAGTGCGCTCTGTCAGCAGCGAGTTTTTACCCAGGGTAGATCTGACACCAATGGAACCTAGGATAATTGATGAAAAACTGCGTTTGGATTTAGAATATTGGGCTGAATGCGGCCGCGAGGAGGGGTTAGCAAACCTAACCATCCTTATTGACCGCTATCACGAGTGGTTTACCAAACTGCAGGAGCGTGCCCGGGGATTGCGGGCCTATACTAGGGCACTGAAATCAACCTTCGTCAACATCAAAAACTGCCTGGAAAGACTGCAAAACGGTATTGTTCAGCTGAAACGGGACGATACCGCCTGGCGGGCTTTTCAGTTGATGAACGAAGCTATGTTAAGGCAGAGAATTAACTCTCAAAAAATCGCGGGCAGGGACCTAACGCGGGCGGAAGTACACTGGTACCCCTTCCAGTTAGCTTACGTACTCCAGATCATCCCCGATATTATCGATAAGGATTCGGAATGGCAGCAAACGGTGGACTTGCTGTGGTACCCCACCGGCGGGGGCAAAACAGAAGCCTACCTGGCCCTCTCAGCTTTCACGCTCTTTTTCAGAAGGCTGTCTTTAAAAGAACAGGGCGGCGGGGTGACGATCTTAATGCGCTATACGCTGCGCCTTTTAACCGCCCAGCAATTTGAAAGGGCCACCGCTTTGATCTGTGCCTGTGAATATTTAAGACAGCAGCATAAGATACCCGGTGGCGAAATTTCCATCGGGCTCTGGGTTGGCTCCGGTGTCACACCCAACAGCATAGAAAATACAAAAAAGGCTTTAGTCGACCTGCGTGCCGATCGCACGGTGCGAGAAGGAAACCCGGTCCAGATCAACACCTGCCCTTTCTGCGCCACCCCCCTCAATTTAGGCTGTTATCAGGTTGACAACGATTCCTTGGTCATTTCATGCCCCAATGAAGCATGCCATTTTTATACCGGCCTGCCCATCTACGTGATAGACGAAGATATTTATCGCGAACGGCCGAGTTTAGTTATCAGCACCGTGGACAAATTCGCGCGAATAGTTTGGGAAGAGCGCACCGTCGCCATTTTTGGCTCGGATGGAAAAACCCGTCCACCGGAATTGATTATCCAAGACGAATTGCATCTTATTTCCGGGCCCCTGGGCTCTTTAAAGGGGCTTTATGAATCTGCTGTAGAGGAGTTGTGCACTTATCGGGGAATGCGGCCTAAAATCATTTCTTCCACCGCTACTGCCCGCAATTCTGTCAAGCAGATCAAAGCCCTGTATAACAGAGATTCCTTCCAGTTTCCCCCCACCGGGCTGGAGATGGACGATTTGTTTTTCGCCGTGCGAGCGGATGCCGAAACCAAACCCAGCAGGCGGTATCTGGGCCTCTGCGATACGGGCAACAGTATGCTTGATCTTTTGGTGCGAGTTTACGGCTGCTTGCTCTTTGGCCTGGAACACCTGAAGAGTCTAGATTTTCCCGAGGAAGTAATCGATCAGTACTACACAATCGTCGGTTATTTCAACACACTGCGAGAACTGGGCAGTTCCGCCACTGTAATCAGTGACCGAGTGCAGGCCTATGCCAATTCTTTGCGCCTGCACAAATTTAAGGCATTGGCGGAACAAAGCGGTATGGAACAAATTAGAATCGGGGGCCATCGGGAACTGACATCCAGGCGTTCCGCCCAAGAAGTGAAGGAAACATTGGCCGATTTGGAATACGCCTATCCGGATGAAAGGGCCCTCTCCTATGTCCTGGCCTCCAACATGCTCTCGGTGGGCATTGATATCAGCCGCCTGGGGGTCATGACCGTCTACCGCCAACCCAAAATGAATGCGGAATACATTCAGGCCACAAGTAGAGTGGGCAGAAGTAAACCGGGCCTGGTCATTACCATGTACAACAGTATTTCCAGCCGAGATAAATCCCACTTTGAGCACTTTAGTTATTACCACAACACTTTTTACAAGCATGTGGAACCCACAAGCGTGACGCCCTTTTCTTTCCGGGCCTTAGAAAAGGCGCTCCATGCCGTTTACATTGCGTTAATCAGGCACCGCATACCGGAAATGAGGGGCAATAACGGGGCCTCCCGTTATAACAGCCGGCATCCGGAAGTGAGGAGAATCAGGGAATACCTTTTAGGGCGGGTTGAGGATGTGGCCCCGGATTCGCTGCCCTACGCACGTCATTGGCTGGGTGAATTCGAAAAACTGTGGACAAGGCTCTGCCAAAGCGGAGCTGAGATTTTCTATTCCCAGCGCCATCTCTCTGCCGGTGCAGCAACCTCTTTGTTGATCGAGTCCGAAAAAGATAACACAACAGACATCCCCTCCACACTTAACTCACTGCGCAACGTGGATGGGGTCTCCAACGTATATCTCTTAAAGCGGGAGGCTAATTGAAATGCGGCCATTTGGTCAAGGAACAAAACAAAGTCGGAGGCCAAGAACAATAGGGGAAGTGCGCAAGAGTCAGTTGATCACAACGCATGGCCCCGGCTCCATTGTGGATTTTGTGGGTGACACCGCCATGATCGCGGGTACAGATCATTGGGACTGGTGCCTAAAAGACCTGCAGAACCCCCATCTGGTGCACCATGAGAACCTGCAAAACCTGCTGGGCGTTGATTATTTTGTGGAACCAAAGATTGACACCACCAGGCGCCCCTTCTATGCCAACAAAAGTGAAGATGTGCCCGCTTACCGCTTCCCCCGCATGATGTACTGTACCAGCTGTAAGCGCCTTCTAGATTGGTCCATATTTGAGAACCGCACCTCACAGAAAATACGGTGCCTCTGCGGCAAAGATACTATTTTAGCGTCCCGCTTCGTGGTTGTCTGCCAAAAAGGACACATAGACGATTTCCCCTATTTTACCTGGGTCCATAGGGGTGAAGACTGCAGTGCGGGCCGGCCCCCGGGAAACCTGTCCATGTTTAACGTGGAGGGACGCAGCAGCATCGAAAGCCTGATCATAAAATGCAATGACTGCGGAATGGTGCGCAGCATGGTCAGCGCTTTCGCTCCCGGGGCGTTGAATAATATCATGGAGTGCAGGGGCAATTCACCTTGGCTGCCAAGAAACACGGAACATGATTGTGGTGAAGAACTTGTCACTCGCCTGCGCTCTTCCAGCAGCATTTATTTTCCTGCGGTTGTGAGTGGAATCAGCATTCCGCCCTGGAGTGCCAAGGTCTTTAACCTCTTGGAAACCTATTACGATTTCTTACTGAACGCCAAGGATCCCAAGAGTGTAATCAGGCAGTACATCCTGCCCAGGCTCAGTGGTTATTCGGAACAAGATGCCCTAGACGGCTTTCAACAGCTGCGCCAAAGCAAACTGCTCAGAGGGCGGCGCACCTGGCCCGATATTTATTATGATGAATATTTGGCACTGTCCCGCTCCCCTGTTCAAGATGAGGAATACTCATCCCAATTTATTGATCCCCCCCGAGGCTATGAGGATGTCATTGAAAAGGTCGTTGCCATAGACAGCTTAACTGAAGTCGTTGCTTTTTTGGGATTTACGCGGCTCACACCTTGGACGGGCAGGAAAGATGATGAGAGACTGGCCCCCATTTCGCTGCGCAAAAAGAATTGGCTGCCCGCCGTTAAGCTGCGGGGGGAGGGGATCTTCATCCAATTTAAGTTGGACCTTGTGGAAGACTGGGCAAAAACAAATGCCCAACACTATGGTAAAATGTTGAGCAACTTAAACCGGACCTGGCTGGAAAACGAACGGGCCTCTGTGTCTTATGTTTTCCTGCACACCTTTGCCCATCTTTTAATTCGCAGATTAGCGACTGAATCGGGCTACGGCATCGCTTCCCTCAAAGAGCGCATCTATAGTTCCATCCAAACGAAACCGGGCGATCCCGAAATGAAGATGGCCGGCGTTTTGATTTACACTGCCTCGCCCGATGCAGACGGCAGCCTAGGCGGGTTAGTGGAACAGTCCCTGCCGGAACGGCTCGGCCCCTTAATCACCGCCATGCTCTCTGAAGCGGAATGGTGCTCTTCCGATCCTTTGTGCCTTGATTCCTACGGAAGCCAAGGACAGGGGTTTGCTTCTCTAAATTACGCGGCCTGCCATGCCTGCGCGCTGCTGCCGGAAACAGCCTGCGAATTTCACAATGTGCTCTTAGACCGGGCAGCCCTAGTCGGCCAGCCGAACAACAAAGAACTCGGGTTTTTCAGCCAAAGGCGAACGGTAAGTTAATCTTTTTTTCTGG